>JBDTAT010000721.1:0-4494 GCA_039924505.1 Bryobacteraceae bacterium | reverse complement strand
ACAAACGCTGGAAATCCGCGTGCGGCAATTGAATCCCGACATCGTCCTGTTGGATCTGGCGTCCTCACCCGATACCGCCGCCGATCTCATCCGGTTTGTTACGTCGCTGAAGCCGCCGGTGCATGTTGTGGGGTTGCACCGGACCAAGGATTCCGATGCCATATTGAAGTCGCTGCGCGCCGGCGCCAGCGAGTTCCTGTATGCGCCGTTCGACCTGGCAATTCAGCAGGAAGCCATTACGCGGCTGCGCCGGTTGGTGAAGCCGGAAGTTTCCGCGCCGGCTGAATCCGGCAATGTTGCAGTTTTTTCCAGCGCCAAGCCTGGATCTGGAGCTTCGACGCTGGCTACCCAAACCGCATTCGCGCTGAAGCGCCTCACCGGTAAGCGCATCTTGCTGGCGGATTTCGATCTGATGGGCGGGACCATCGGCTTCTACCTGAAGGTTAGCCACTCCTACTCGCTGATCGACGCACTGCAGCATGCCGAGCACCTGGATACGGCTTTGTGGAGCTCGCTCGCGGTGCATTGCGGCGGCGTGGACATTTTGCCGGCGCCCGGCGCTCCCTATGCCGAACCGGTCGACGGGAGCCGGTTGAGCCTGGTGCTCAACTATGCGCAGCGCTTCTACGACTGGGTGATTGTCGATCTGCCGGCCATTTTTTACCGCATGAGCCTGATGACGATCTCGGAGTCGGACCGGGTCTTTCTGGTCTCGACCTCGGAGCTGCCAAGTCTCCACTTGGCCCGCAAGGCAATCAATTTGCTCGGCCAGCTCGGTTTCCCGAAGGAGCGGTTCCAGATCGTCGTGAACCGGGTTAACAAACGGGACGGGATTGGCGCCGCCGATATGGAAAAATTATTCAACTGTCCGGTGCATGCCAGCCTGCCAAACGATTATTTCTCTCTGCATCGCGTGGTGACACTGGGGCAGCCTTTAACCGGCGACGGAGACTTGGAAAAAGCCATTGAAAACCTCGCCGGGAGGCTATCCGGCTCGCCCGGAGCCTTGCGGCAGATCCAGCCGGCCCTTTCGCAGACGTAACGGCAAATGAACAAACGCTATGTTTCCATCGACTGACCAAAAATCGGCGCAACAACCGACCTGGGAGCAAAGGCTCCTGAAGAATTCCGCCCGGCCAAAGTCGGCGCTGAAGCCCGAGTACCAGGAGTTGAAGTTTACACTGCATCGCAAGCTGGTCGACAAGATCAACTTGGAGGCGTTGGCGAGCATTGACAATCAGCGCGTGCGGAGCGAGGTGCGGCAGGCGCTGGTGTCGCTGATCGATGCCGAGCCGACGTTGCTCAGCGCCATCGAAAAGTCGCAGATCAGCGATGAAGTTCTCGATGAGGTATTCGGGTTGGGGCCGCTCGAACCGCTGCTCCAGGATCCCACCATTTCCGATATCCTCGTGAACACCCACAAGCAGGTGTACGTGGAGCGAAAGGGACTGCTGGAGTTGACCAGCGTCAGTTTCCGCGACGATGCGCACCTGCTGCGGATCATCGATAAGATCGTTTCCCAGGTCGGCCGCCGGGTGGACGAATCGACGCCCATGGTGGACGCCCGGCTGAGCGATGGTTCGCGCGTCAACGCGATCATTCCGCCGCTGGCGGTGGACGGACCGCTGCTCTCCATACGCCGTTTCGGAACCGACAAGCTGCTGCCGCCCGACCTGGTGGAACGCAAAGCCATGACGCCCGGGATGATGGAATTGCTCGAGGCTGCGGTAAAAGCCAAGCTGAACATAATCATCGCCGGCGGCACTGGCGCCGGGAAGACGACGTTGCTGAACGCGCTCTCATTCTTTATTTCTTCCAAGGAACGGATCGTCACCATTGAAGACGCCGCCGAACTGCAGCTCAAGCAGCCGCACGTCGCCCGTCTGGAGACACGGCCGCCGAACCTGGAAGGCAACGGCGCCGTCCGCCAGCGGGAACTTCTGGTGAACAGCCTGCGTATGCGGCCCGACCGCATTGTGGTGGGCGAGGTCCGCGGCGGCGAGGCGCTGGATATGTTGCAGGCCATGAATACGGGCCACGACGGCTCCCTGACCACGGTCCACGCGAATAGCCCTCGAGACGCCATCTCCCGCTTGGAGGTCATGGTGTCGCTCGCCAACGCCAACATGCAGCTCGTCTCCATCCGGCAGCAGATCTCGAGCGCCGTGCATCTGCTGGTGCAGGCCGCCCGTTTGAGCGACGGTTCCCGCCGGGTGCTCAATATCACCGAGGTCACGGGGATGGAAGGTGAGATCGTCACGCTGCAGGATATTTTCGTGTTCGAGAAGCGCGGACTAAATCCGGATGGACATGTGGTCGGCCGTTTTGCGGCCACCGGCATCCGGCCGAAATTTTACGAAAAGCTGTTGAGCGCCGGCATTCGCTTGCGCACGGATCTGTTCGACGAAGTGGTTGAGGTCTGAAGGCATGGGTTCCTTTACCGTCATCCTTGTTGTTATCTGGCTCGGCTCCGTCGGAGTCTGGTGGGTGGTGTCGCGCGCCGCCCGCTCGGCCGATGTCGACCGCATCAAGACGCGCCTGCTCGGGACCGGCAAGCAGAAGAAATCGCAGACCGGCAAGCCGCGGCAGTCGCTGATCCAGCAGGACGCGCAGGGCGGCAAAGTGGTGCAGAAAATCCTGCGCCGCTACGAACTGCTGCCCAAGATCCAGAACCTGCTCGAGCAAGCCGGATTGCGGTGGAACCCCGTGCGCTTGATTCACGCCTGCCTGGGAATGTTTCTCGCCGCCTTTGGTCTGGCATGGTTTACGTTGCCCGGGCAATTCCGCCAATTGGCTTTTTTGGCCGGCCTCATCGGCTCCGTGATTCCAATCGTATATGTGTCCAAGAAGCGAACGGCCCGGATGCGCCGTTTTGAAGAACTGTTTCCGGACAGCCTGGAATTCGTGTCGCGGTCGATGCGGGCCGGGCATGCCTTTTCGGTATCGCTCGAGATGCTCCACCGCGAGTTTCAGGAGCCTCTGGCGGGGGAATTCCGCCGGACCTTCGAGGAGCATAATCTCGGCTTGCCGCTCGAAGTCGCACTGCAAAAACTCGCCAAGCGCGTGCCCTCACTCGACGTCCACTTCTTTGTCTCGGCCGTTCTTTTGCAAAAGCGCACGGGTGGCAACCTGGCCGAAATTCTAGACAAGCTGGCCTACGTGATTCGGGAGAGGTTCAAGCTTCGCGGGCGCATCCGCGCCATCAGCGCTCACGGACGAATGACCGGCGCCGCGCTTTCGCTTATCCCGTTGTCGGTGGCGGTGCTGATGTTTTACACGAACCCGGAGTACGTGAAGTTTTTCTTCACGGACGAAACCGGAAATTACATGTTGGGCGGTTCCGTTTTGCTGCAAGCCATCGGATACGGAATCATCCGCAAAATCGTTTCGATCGAGGTGTAACCATGACATTCGTTTTCACTTGTCTGATCTTCGTGGCGCTCGCGGTATTGATCTCGCTCGCCGGAATGCGTCTGTACGTGCATCCCAAAGAGGCGATTGAGCGCGTTACTGGCGTCGGACTCGAGCAACAGGATGCGATGCCGGCGCATCCAAGTCTCGCCTTGCACGAGATGATCAAGAAGCTCGGCACTCTAATACCGGCCTCGCCAAAAGATGTCACTGTGATGCAGCGCCGTCTGATCCGGGCGGGGATGCGCAATCCGAACTCGCTGAAGATTCTATACGGAGCGAAGCTGCTGTTGGGCGTCCTGTTTCCCCTGCTGACGGCGGTGCTGATTTTGAACGCGCAATCCGACGCCAGCAACAAATTCGTGGCCGTGCTGGGCGCAGCGGCGATCGGCTTCTTTGGCCCGAACGAATATATCCGCCTCATGGCCAAGCGGCGCCAGAAAGCGATCAGCCACGGGCTGCCGAACGCGCTCGATTTAATGGTGGTCTGCGTCGAGTCCGGGCTGGGTCTAGACCAGGCGATTTTGCAGGTCTCCAAAGAACTCGAGTTCGCGCATCCGGAGATTAGCGAAGAATTCGCGATGGTGAATCTGGAACTCAAGGCCGGCAAGCGCCGTGTCGAGGCGCTGCGTAATCTCGCCGAGCGCAGCGCGGTAGAGGATTTGAAGAAATTGGTGGCGGTTCTAATTCAGGCTGACCGCTTTGGGACTGGGGTAGCGCAAAGCCTGCGCGGACACGCCGACTACATGCGCGTGCAGGCGCGCCAAGTGGCCGAAGAAAAGGCCGCCAAGCTGGGCGTGAAGCTGGTCTTCCCGATTTTCTTCTGTATTTTACCTTCTTTGTTCGTGATAACGGTCGGGCCTATGGCTGTGAAGATCATCCGGGACGTTGTTCCCATGATGACCAACATCTAGTGAGGCAACCACTTTTTGGGAAAGGAGAATAACAATGGATGGCTCAATGGTTCGCATCGTTTGTGCGGTACTAGCGGTCCTATTTATCGGGCTGATCGTGCTGCGGCGCAAAAAAACTCAGGAATAAGCGGCCGGCCGCGCGGAGTCGAAGCGGCGCGGGCGGCTTTCC
>JBDTAT010000720.1:0-2612 GCA_039924505.1 Bryobacteraceae bacterium | reverse complement strand
GGAGAGAATTCGTCTATCAGGCCGGTGCGGAGTTGATCGAAGGCCTCGGGGTCCTCGCTGCGGAGGACGATTTGTTTGCTGGTAAGGCCGTGTTTGAAGGCGTTGTTTTTGGAGGCGTCTTTGCCGGCTTCGGTTTTGGGGCCGGTGGAAAATTGCGCGTTGGCGCGGTTGGCATCGAGTTGTGCGGCTGAGGTCATAGGGAGTTCCTTCCGGCTATAGAGATAGCATGGAGAAGGCGGATTCCGAACTATTGGGGGTGTGCGGATTTCATGGTAAGTACTGGTTTGTCTAGTGGATAGCGGGACAATTCGGGGGTTGTGACGGACGGGAGCTAACGCTCTCGAATCGCTTCCAGCGTCACTCGCCCACACTCCTCTACCGGCCGGTTGGTATCCACCACGACGTGCGGAAACAGAATCGGATCGTGGATCGCCTTCAGCCGCCGGTACAAGTCGAAGTCGCGGTTACGCGCCGGATGGGTGGCGCGGTCGCGCTCCAATCTCTCGCGGGCCACCTCATCGGAGCAAACGCATTCGACGATCCGCCACTCCACTCCCGCTGCCTGCGCCCAGCGGATGACGCGCTCCAACTCCGGCCGCCGCGCGAACGCGCGCCCGTCCAGCAGAATCAGCCGCGCGGGATCTTTCCGGAAAAGATAATCCGCCGCCAGCAGCATCGCCTCCATGCACACATCATCTTGCGCGGGCGTGTAGTCCACTTCCGAAGCCGTGAACAGCACGGGACGGATCGCGTCCTTGTCCAAGCAAACACCCGGCGACACGCGCAGGATTTCACGCGCCAGAACGCTCTTGCCGGTTCCCGGCAGACCTGCTATCACAACTAGCATCGGCGTCCGGCGATCAACTCAATCCACCAGCTTCAGGCCCCACTCGCCGTCCCATTCCACGCGCTCCGGAATTTTCGCCGCGGTCGTCACAAATGCGCAATAGTCCACACGCGCCTGCGTGCGCGCCGGAATCCAGCGATAGCCCGGCACGCCGTACATGCCGTTGCGCCCGATCATCTGGCGCCGCGTTTCCGGATACGGCGACGCGCTGAATTCCATGCCGCGCGTCATCGTGCGGCCATTCCACGGCGGCGTCGTGCGGCTGTGGTTTTCTTCCCAGATCACCAGCCACGGAAAATCCGCGCGCTTCCACACGTAGCCCGCCAGCACCTTCGTGCGCGGCGACCAAGCCATGAAAAACGCCCGTTCGTTGTGCGGATCCAGCAAGTGCGTGGTGACGCCTCCGGACACTTCCGCGGACGTATACACGCGCAGGTCTTCTGCCGCTCCGTGTTCGCGCGGCCGCATGGGCCAATCGAATTCCTGGCCATCGCCGGTTTTCGACCGGGTGGCCGGCGCGCGGAATTGCGTCGAGCCGCGTTCCAGAAACGGCGGTCCCAGCGTCACATGTTCGGTCCATGCCGTGGGCCGGTCCAGCGCCGCGCGGTTCTCCACCGTCTCGCTGATTCGCACTACCGGACTCGTCATCGAGAGCCGGATGCGCCGCTCCAGGTGAAACTGTGTTGCCGGCATTTCCAGGCGCGCCACCAGTTCATCGGTTGAAGTCGTGATGCCGTAGGGCAGCACCGAAGCCTCGCCATGCACCGTCATTCCGGCAGCTTCCTCCTCCGCCGATGGACCGCCGAACATTCCCAGCGCCAGATTGTGCCCCATGATGCCGCTCAATAATTTACTCTCCGCGTCGGCGCCATACTGGGGGTCACGCGCGCGGTCGTACGCCGACGGCTCAATCGTGTCCCATGGCGGGGTCCATAGTGGGTTCACCCCAGCGTCCTTGTGGAACAACTCGGCGATGTGGCCGCCCTCGGCCATCACGGTCACCCGGACTTGCGGATTCTCAATCTGAAATGCGCGGCGGTGTCGATATCGGACTTCAGGCATGTTAGAAACATTGTATGCCTGCCGCCAGTCTCGCTATCTGCGCCGCGTTCTTTTTCTTCGCCGCCCCGCCGTTCTGGGAGAGCAAGCCGCCGCAACAGTGGAGCGGCGAGGAGATCAATATTCTGCTCCACGATTCCCCGTGGGCCCAAATCGCCTCGGCGCCGCCGAAAAATGCCGATGCCGCTCCCGTGCAGGTCTACATTGCGAGCGCCCCGCCGATGCGCGCCGCCGAGCTCGAGTTGGCCCGCCGCCGCGCGCTGCGCCGCAGAATCCCGGAGAGCGACGCCGATCTGGAATACGCCGCGTACCTCCGCGAAAACGAAGGCAAGCAGATCATCGTCGCCGTCTCGATGCCCAATGCGCGCGCCCTCTCCGACGGCGAGGAGTCCCGGCGCATGCAGGAAGAGTGCATCATGAAAATCGGCCGGAAAAAATACAAAATCACGGGGAACTTCCCGCCTTCGGCGGACGACCCCTACCTGCGCCTGATATTCCCGCGCACGCTTCAGCCCTCCGACAAATCCGTCGAGTTCGATCTCTACATTCCCGGCCTGCCCGAACCCTACCGCATGGTCAGCTTCCGCGTAAAAGACATGCTCTACAAAGGCGCGCCGGCGTTTTAATTCGAGGACAGGCTACGTAATCGCTACTTACGGCTTTCGAAGAATGGCGCCCGGGCCGGGGCTCGAAGAGACCGTTCGAT
>JBDTAT010000719.1:0-4624 GCA_039924505.1 Bryobacteraceae bacterium | reverse complement strand
CACCCCGCTCGCCGGTGGTTATCAGTCCGCCTACGCCGATCTGACGCTCGGAGGCGCTCCCACCACCGGCGATTATGTCGGCTTCGCATTCTTGAGCGAGCACTACACGTATCAGTTGTACGGTATCGACACGTTGGAAACCACCGCGCAAGCGCTGGTCGACGCGGTCAATGCGTTCTCCCCCACCATGAGCGCCACGCGGACCGGCGCAACCATCCGCCTCTACTACGTCAACGGGCAGACGCTGGCGAACAGCACCACCGGCGCGAATGGAAACACAATTGGCGTTTATACGTTTGTCTCCGGCGCAGGCACGGAAACCTGGGACGTGCCCTGGGCGCAATTCTCGAACGGCGCGGCGCCCGCTCAATGGCAGATCACGCTGGACTTCAGTTCGTTGACCGACGTAAACGGCGCCTCGATTCCAGCGACGAACGTCCGTAAAATCCGCTGGACGTACGCCGCAGCCTTGCAATCCGGTTCGTTCCAGCGCAGCGAGTTTCAGGCCGTCATTTCCAACTGGACAGTCACCGGCACAAACCGCGCCTATCAAGTGGCCGGACCGGGAAGCGTCCGCATTGAGGACGATTCCGCAGCCGTCCAGTACACAGGCCACTGGACCACCTCGGTTGGAAATTTCTCCGGCAGCACTATCCATTACACGAGCACCCCCAATGACAGCCTGACGTGTCTATATCGCGCCGGCCAAACCCACACGCTGTATCTGGGAACCAGAATTACCTTTAACTCCGGGTCCATAAGTGTCACCGTCGACGGTCATCCCGCACTGACCCAAAATTTAAACATCGCGGGAGAAGACGTGCTGGTGCGGCTGTCACTCGGCCAGTTTGGTTCAGGGGCGCACACCGTTTCCATCACCTATACCGGACCGGCCGGATCTTACTTTTATTTCGATTTTCTCGAAGTCGCCATTCCGTCGTCTACTCTGCCGGTCTTCGATCCGGCTCCGAAAGTGACACTCGCCACCGATTGGGATACGTATCATTCGCAAACGCTCGCGCCGGAGCGAACGGCGTGGATGATTAACTCGCTCGGGTTCAAAGGCCGGGCGAACCATTACACCGGCGCGCTGTGGTTCTATGAATTGGTTGCGACCGGCCAAATCTACGCTTCCGGAACCATCACGTTTTCCGGCGCGCCCCATCCCAACATGACCACGTCCGTCACCATCGGCCGCACGGATCAGCCGCCGGGCACCGCGTCCGTCATCACGCACTTGAACCTGATAGGCGACACCGCGGCCACCGTCGCCAAAGCGTTCGAGCAGCTCTTAAACAATGGATACACCGCCGTGTGGGCCCAGGCGCAGGGAGACGTGCTTACCATCTACTCGCGTTCCATGGGAAGCGATGGAAACAACATCTCGATCGCCGCGAGCACGACCGCCGCGCACCTTACCGTGACCTCATCTGGAGCGACTCTTTCCGGCGGCTTCGACGGAAACTGGTACACGGCCCTCCCCGCCCCGCCGGGCATCCACTGGTACACGGACCTCACTGCCGCGCCGCGCATCAACCGCGCCGCGCGCGACTGGCACCAGGCATATTTCACCGCGCTCAACGGCTACGGCATCGACGTCGCGGCGGCATTCAGCACGGAGCTCGGCAACGGCGATCCATCCGTCGAGGCCGGCATCGCGCAGCGCTATCCAGACGGCACCCCCGTACTGGTGAACACGCCGGCGCTGCAGACGAATTTCTCGCCCGCGAGCCTCGCGTTCTGGCAGCAAGTCTACGCCGATATGGCCGCACTGCAGGTAGCGGCCGGATTGCAGCCGTATCTGCAATTCGGCGAAGTCCAGTGGTGGTATTTTCCAGGCCCCTCCGGGATGACGTTTTACGACACCTACACCACCAGCACTTTCCAAACGCAATTCGGCCGATCGCTACCTGTGTTCACGACGAACTCGGTGAATCCCGCCCCCTACTCGCAGGAGACCGGGTTCCTCGCCGCGCTCATAGGAAGCCAAACGACCGCCATCATGAATTTCGTTCGCACTCTACACGCAACCTGCCGGTTCGAGGTTCTCTATCCCACCGACACTAACGGCACTGCGTTCAATCAACAGGTAAACTATCCGCTCGCAAGCTGGACTCCGGCAAATCTCACCTGTCTGAAGACGGAAAGTTTCGGATACACCGCCGGCCGCAACCTGAATCAGTGCTTGACCACCATCGAATTCGGCAAGTCGCAAAGTTTTCCCGGGTCGCAATGCAGCCATCTGATCGGCATCGGCGACGCCAGCACGCCGTGGATGAAGGAGACCAATCTGACGCTCAGCCAGAACCTGGAATCGGTGGTTTTATTCGCGCTGGACCAGTTCTGCCTTATCGGTTATCCCGTCCCGATGCCAGCCTCCATGCGGCGCGCCTTCCCAATGGGCTCCTGATGCCGTGAATTCCGGTGCTGGCGGCGCCGCTTCACCACGCGCTATAGTTATCACTTCCGCCGTGGTTCTCGTCCAAAACGTATCCAAGCTTTACCGCCTTTATCGCCATCCCTCGGACCGGCTGCGCCAGCTCTTGCCTTTCGCGCGCCGCTCGCTGGCCGCCGAATTCTGGGCTTTGCGCAACGTCAGCTTTTCGGTGGAAGCGGGAGAAGTGCTCGGTGTCATCGGACCTAACGGCTCCGGCAAAAGCACACTGCTGCAAGTCGTCAGCGGCATCCTTCAGCCCACTAGCGGACGTGTCTTGACGCGCGGCCGAATTGCCGCTCTGCTGGAGCTCGGCGCCGGCTTCAATCCGGAATTCACCGGCCGCGAGAACGTTTTTATGAACGGCGAAATTCTTGGCATGTCACGCGCCGAAGTGGAGCGCATCTTTCCGAAGATTGAGGAATTCGCTGAAATCGGAGCCTTCATCGACCGGCCCGTGAAGGAATATTCCAGCGGCATGTACATTCGCCTCGCGTTTTCCACCGCCATTCACGTAGATCCAGAGATTCTCATCGTCGATGAAGCGCTCGCGGTCGGCGATGCGATCTTCGCCAACCGTTGCATCCAGAAATTCGAGGAGCTGAAAGAACGCCACGTCACCGTGCTGTTCGTCTCGCACGACCTCGGCCTAGTGAAACGGCTATCCGACCGCGCCATCCTGATGTTGAAGGGCGAGATCGCGGCCGCCGGCTCGCCGAAAGACGTCGTCAACCGCTATGTGGGACACGTTCTGGAGCGGCAACAGGAGCGCGATCTTCTCACCGGAGCCGAACCGGGCGAAGGCGCGCTCCGCAGCAGTTTTCGGCACGGCGATGGCGCCAGCCGCGTCATCGGCGTGGAACTCCTCAACAGCGACGGCGATACCTGCGAAACCGTCCGCACCGGCGAACGCATCACCGTCCGCATTCAGGCGCGTTTCCATCGCTCGGTTTCGAACCCGGTCATCGGCGTGTTGATCCGCAATCGCCTTGGCATCGACGTCTACGGCACCAACTCCCGCGTGGAGCAGATCGATATCGGCGAAGTCGCCGCCGGCGAAATCATCGAGACGGACTTCGTCTTCAATTGCGTGCTCACGCGTCAGGAATACACTCTGACTGTCGCCACGCAATACCCGGATGGCTCCAGTCAGGATTGGGTTGACGATGCCATCGCCTTCACCGTCGCCGACGCCAAAGATGTAGCGGGCTTGGCAAATCTGGGCGCGGCGATTCACTGGCGGCGCCGCTCCCCGGACCAGGAGAACGGCCACCCATGACGGCCGTCGATCGCCGGTTTTTCGGCCACCCGCGCGGCCTCGCCACTCTCTTCATGACAGAAATGTGGGAGCGCTTCAGCTTCTACGGAATGCGGGCGATCCTGATTCTATTCATGACCGCCGCCACGCCCACAGGGGGTCTGGGATTCAGCGTCGCCAAAGCCGGGATTATCTATGGCGTTTACACCGCCATGGTGTATCTGCTCAGCCTGCCGGGCGGTTGGATCGCCGATCGCATTCTGGGAGCACGCCGCGCAGTCCTTCACGGCGGCATCCTCATCGCGCTCGGCGAATTCGCGCTCTCCGCGCCTGGCCTCACGGCATTTTATCTCGGACTCATCCTTATCGTGCTCGGCACCGGGCTGCTGAAACCGAACATCAGCACCATGGTCGGGCAACTCTACGCTCCCGGCGATCAGCGCCGCGACGCCGGCTTTTCGATCTTCTACATGGGCATCAACGTTGGCGCACTTATGTCGCCGTTGATTTGCGGCTACCTGGGCCAGCGCATCAACTGGCATTTGGGCTTCTTCGCTTCTGGAGCCGGCATGGTGCTCGGCCTCATCCAGTACGTCCTTGGAGGAAATTATCTAGGAAGCGCTGGCCTCCATCCCGCTGCGCCCGAAAGCGCCGAGGCGGCGGCGAAACAGAAGCGTCGAGTGCGCATCGCAGTGGCCGCTACTCTTCTCGCCGTTGCGATTCTAGTGGCCCTTGCCTTCAGCGGCATTCTTCACATCACCGCAATCGGCCTCTCCGATTTCGTTGGGGTTCTATTGCTCGTGCTGGTTTTGCTCGTTTTCGGGTGGCTGCTGACGAGCCCCGGTTTCAACACTCAGGAGCGAAAACGCTTCGTCGCCACGTTCGTGCTGTTCGTTGCATCGGCGTTGTTCTGGTCCGCCTTTGAACAGGCC
>JBDTAT010000718.1:0-5850 GCA_039924505.1 Bryobacteraceae bacterium | reverse complement strand
TCGTGGGTTCGAGTCCCACGCCGTCCACCAAAATCCGCGCCCTCTCCTAGCCGCCGGGGTGTTCGATAATCTATCGAACTTTTGCTGAGCCGCGACCCGAGGGAGCGGCCGTAGTTAACTTACCTCCTCCCACTCGCCGATTTTCCGCTATCGTGAAATGGCTCTGCTACGATAGGGCAAATGGTCCTCTCCGACGTCGATATCCGGCGCTATCTCGAGCAAGGAAAAATCAAAATCGCGCCCGCTTTGCCGCCGGAGCAATGGGGCAGTTGCTCGGTCGATTTCCGGCTCGGGCACGAGTTCAGTGTGTTTGAGCACAGCCGCCACGCCTTCATCGACCTCAAGGAAAAAGTCGCGATTCAGGATCTGATGACCACCGTCACGGTGGCGACCGGGGAGCCCTTCATTCTGCAGCCGCGCGAGTTTGTGCTCGCAATTACCGAGGAGTCGCTCGAGCTGGATGACGACGTCCTCGGACGTCTGGAGGGCCGCTCCAGCCTCGGGCGCATCGGCATCATTGTTCACGGAACCGCCGGCCTTTTCGATCCGGGTTGGCGCGGAAAGGCCACGCTCGAGTTGAGCAACCTCGGCCGCATGCCCGTGGCGCTCTACCCGGGAATGCGCATCTGCTCGTTCACCTTTGAGCAGCTTTCTTCGCCCGTTTCAGTGCCGTACTACAAGAAAGTGGGTAACAAATACGCCGGTCAAACGCGGCCGTTGGCAAGCAAATTGGCCGGCGAAATCAAGGCGTGACGCGTTACCGCCCCGACGATCCGAACCCGCCCGCGCCGCGAGCCGAACCGCCGAGTTCGCTCTCTTCCCATACAATCGCTTCGTATCGCGCAATCACCATTTGCGCAATCCGGTCTCCCGCTTCGATGACGTAATCGGCCGCGCCGAGGTTCAGCAGGATGACGCGAATCTCGCCGCGGTATCCCGGATCGATGGTGGCCGGACTGTTCGGCACGGTGATCGAATGCTTCAGCGCCAGACCGCTGCGCGGGCGCACCTGCGCTTCGTAACCCGGCTCCAATTCAATCGCGAGCCCGGTCGGAACAGCCTGCGGCGCGCCGGGTGAAAGCACCACGCGGGTTAGCGCGCGCAGGTCCATTCCGGCGTCCTCTTCGGCGCCATGCGCGTACGCCGGCAAAAACGCGTCGGCGTGGAGTTTCTTTATTTTTACGGTCATCGAATCCGTTATCATAGCGTTTTCATGCCCGCCCCACGCATGCGCGTCGTAACTGTCGGCCCGGTTCCACCCGAGAAATCCGCCTATGCGCTGGCGCGCTACAGCCGCTCGCCGGACTCCATCCGGCAATCCATCGATTGGGTGCGCACGCACGACTCGCAAAAGTTTCTCGAGAGTTTCTACTTTCAGTACGGCCACGCCTCCATCGCGGACCTGGGCCACGTAGTGATGTGCTTCGAAGGATTGTCCGAGCTGGCCGCTACGGAAGTGGAAGACGAGCCGTTGTGGGACGGCCAGGCCCGCTCCTCGCGTTATCAGGATTTTTCGCATTCGGGATTTGTTACCCCGCCCGGTCTCGACGCCGCCGAGACGCGCCTGTATGAAGGCGCGGGCGCGCAACTCGTGGCGGCCTATGGTGGCATCCACCGCGCCATGGTGGAGTTTCTTGCCGCGCGCTTGCCCCAACCCCCTGGGATGAAGCCGGATGCGTATCAACGCAACATCGCGGCCCGCGCCTTCGACGTTGCGCGTTACGTGCTCTTCTGGGGCATCCCGACCGGCGTTGGGCAAGTAACCAGCATCCGCACTCTGGAGCGGCAGATCCGGCGGTTGAAAGCGTCCGAATACGAAGAGGCCCGCGAACTGGCCGATGAGATTGCCGCGGCGTGCGCGCGCGAGCCGGATTGCCCGTGGGACCCCGCCGCTCCTCAGGAAGCGGTCGCCCCGACGCTTGCGCGCCACGTCGATCCCGACACCCATCTGATGGAATCCCGCGCCGATCTGCGCCGGTGGGCGAAGGAAAATCTGCCGGCGGCGGCCGCGGGCGTAGCGGATGCGGTGGATCTGCTGTGCCCCACTCACGCCCCCGCCGATATCGTCGCGACGCTGCTCTATTCCGTGACGGACCGGCCCTTTCGTGAGTTGTACGAATTGGCGGGCGGATGGAGCGGGGCGCTGCGGGCCGAGGTCATCGACGTCGCGTTGCGCTCCCGCACCCGCCGCGATGAAATGCTCCGCGGCTTCCGCGGCGGCCTGTATGCCTTCGATATGGTGATGGACATTGGCGCGTATCGCGACTTCCACCGCCATCGCCGCTGCCAGCAATTCCGCCAGCCGTATTCCACGCGGCTCGGGTTTGAGATACCGCAAGCCATCGCAGACGCGGGCTTGGAGGAATCGTATCAGTCGGTCGTGCAGACCGCATTTCTCGCCGTGGCCGCGCTGCCCGAGCCGGCCTGCCAATATCTGCTGCCATTCGCCACCCGCTCCCGGTTTCTCTTCAAAATGGATTTCGCCGAGGCCGAGTACATGGCGCGTCTTCGTAGCGGCGTCAAGGGGCATTTCAGCTATCGCCGGATCGCCTGGGAGATGAAGCGCAAGATGGACGAGGTGGCGCCGGAGCTCGGCCGCCTGATCGACGCGACGCCGCCGTGGGTGGAAGATCCACTACAACGCTAGCCGCGCGGTTACGAATTTACGCCCGACGCCAGGAACCCGCCGTCCACCACAATGCACTCGCCCGTGATGAAGCTCGCCGCGTCGGAAGCCAGCAGCACCGCCGCGCCGACAATCTCTTCCAGCTTGCCGAAGCGCTTGATCGGCGTGCGCAGCAGTAACTCGCGCCCGCGATCGGTCCCATCGAGCAGCGCCTTGTTCAAATCCGTGCGGAACACCCCCGGCGCAATCGCGTTCACGTTCACTCCGTTCGGCGACCACTCCACCGCCAAGCTCCGCGTCAGCGACAACAGCGCGGACTTCGACGCCGCATACGCCGCCACTTCCTTCAGCGCCACATAGGATGTCAGCGAGCAGATGTTGATAATCCGCCCGCGCCCGTTCGCCGCCAGCGCCTCATAGAACGATTGGCAGGCGCGCAGCGATCCCGTCACGTTCGTATCCATCGTGTCGTTCCATTCCCGCTCTGGATAGTCTTTCGTGGGCTTGCGCGCGATCCGCCCCGCCGCGTTCACCAGCACGTCGATCTGGCCGAACTTTTCGAGGACCTTGTCGCGCAGGCGGTCGAGCGTCGCGCGGTCCATCACATCGGCCGGCTCAGCCAGCGTCCGCCGCCCCAGTTTCTCCACTTCGGCCGCCACCGCGCGCACCAGTTCCACGCGCCGGCCGGTCGGAACCACGTCCGCGCCCGCCTCCGCCAATCCGAGCGCGATGACGCGCCCCAGGCCCGAAGTGCCGCCCACCACCACCGCCACTCGTCCAGTCAAATCCAGGGAGCGCAACATTACCGGCCACCCCCATCGCACGCCTCACAACCGAAAGCTCTCATATTCTAAAGATAATCCAACTGCTGCCGGCCCGATAATTCTCATTTTTTAGTCGCAGGCGTGTCACTCATGCGCCGGAGTCACTTCGCCGCATGAATCTCTAGCAGACTTCACACCCGCACCCCGGATACAGGCGCCGCGTCTGCCTTTTCGCCGCCATGAATTCGCTTAGGTCCGTAGTCTTTACCAATTCCGGAACACTGACGGCTGCCGGCCGTGGGCACGGCGCGCAGCGGAAGTATCAATCCAATGTGAATACTGCTACCATCTGCGGGAAGCACAAATCCAAACCACATGATAGGTCGACTCGCGGTGCTGGCCTGCCTGGTCTCAGGCGGGCTCCAGGCCGCTGCACTCCCGATGTTCTTCGAGCCGCTTGGTGGAAACTACGTCGCCAATTCGCACGGTCAAAATATTGCGATCTCACAACGCTCCGTGCGGATTGCCGCGGTTGGCGCGGCGGTCCCGATGACGCTGGAGTGGCGTGGCGCCGGCCGGGGAGTGCTCGGCGGAATGGAATCCACCGGCGGCGTCAGCCACTACTTCAAGGGTTCGGACCAGGCGCAATGGCGAACCGGCATTCCGCATTACTCTCAAGTCCAGGTTCACGGCTTGTATCGCCATGTGGACGTCTCTTACCACTTTCAGGATCAGCGCCTGGAATTCGATATTCATATGCGGCCGGGTTCCGATTCCGGAGCGCCGCGATTCGAGCTTCCTGGCGCCAGGCGCCTCGTGTTGGAAGCCGGCGGCGGCCTCGCCATGGAGATCGATGGGCGCAAGTACCGGCTCCGCGTCCCGCTGGCTTACCAGGAGAGAAATGGCAAGCGGGAACAGGTTCAGTGCCGCTACACCCTGAATGCCAGGCATATTGTCGGCTTCCGGCTCGGCGCATACGATCGCAGCCGCGAGCTGATCGTCGATCCGGTGATTGAGTTTCTTACTTATCTTGGCGGATCGGGCGCCGATCAGATCCAGGTAATTGCGCCCGATCCGGCGGGCAATGTGGTGGTGGCTGGCATTACGAGTTCCGCGGATTTTCCCGGCGGAGGGGCTCCGGCGGGGTCGGTGTCCATCTTTGTAACGAAGCTTGACTCCACTGGATCGTCGGTGCTGTTCACGGCAATTCTGGGATCGACGCAGACATCCGTGGATTTTTTCGCTGACAGCGTCTCATCGCTGGCGGTTGATTCGGATGGCAGCATTTACGTGGCCGGCGTGACGCGATCGTCGAACTTTCCCACCACCAGCGGCGCTTGGCAACAGAATTCCGCCGGTGGGTTTCTCACCCGGTTGGACAGCGGCGGAAAAATCATTTACTCGACCTTTCTCGGTCCGCGGATCTGGTTCTTGAACCCCCTGCGAGTCCGTGCGCGCAACGGGACCGCTTACGTGGCCGGCAATCTTTCGGCCGCCGAGTTCCTGGGCACCAGCGGCGCGTACCAAAGAGGTCTCGCCGGGAACTTGGATTTCTTCGTGCTGGGCATGGCCGTGGATGGCTCCGGCCCGCTGTTCGCTACCGCCTTTGGAGGGTCGGGCGAGGAGTCGCTAAAAGATATGACCCTCGATGCCGCCGGCAACATCGTGCTAGTGGGCACGAGTACCTCACCCGACCTGCCGTTGACGGCGGACGCGTTGCCTTACGGGCCGCCCACGGACAATAGCCGCGGCGCGGTGCTGGTGCGGCTGGATGCCACCGGCTCATATCTGGTTTCGTCGACCTGGATCGGCGCCTTAGCGGCGGCTGCGGTCGCAGGCCTGCCGGATGGGAGCGTCGTCGTCGCCGGAACGTCGGTCCTTCCGGCGGATCTGATTGGCGGCGCGCCGCATTACACTATCGATGTTGCCGGGCCTGCAACGCATAACTATATCGCGAAATTCTCCGCCGTTTCCAATCGGCCGGCGTGGACCACCGACCTAGTTTCCGGGGATGGCTTCTATGGGGGAATTTCGACCGATGAGCAAGGCAACATTTATTGGCCCGGTTACCCCGGCGCCGCGAGCGGCGGCGCACTGGCGTTCTACAACGGCGGTGGAATTAGCAAATTGTCGGCCGATGGGAGTCGTTTGCTTTATGCCTCGGCCAGTCCCGGGGTCTCTCCCCTTCTGACGGCAAGCGGCGGTGCTGGCGGCGCGTTGTATTTTGGCGGATATACGTCCTTCGTGTTGCCCACCACGCCGGGAGTGTTGCAACCCTCACCGACCGGCGCCTCCCAGAATCCGCTGGATCGCTATCACTATGACGGCTTTGTGGGAGTGCTCGACCTGAGCAGCTTCACCGAGGGCAACTTCTTCGTCATCCCGCCGCAATTTGGAATCGGTTTGATATGGCGGATCGGTGAACCCGCACCGAAGGCGGTGACGCAAACCATTCAATTC
>JBDTAT010000717.1:0-6167 GCA_039924505.1 Bryobacteraceae bacterium | reverse complement strand
AACAGCAGGAGCTGGCCGATCGCAAGGCTTACTACGCCTCTGAAATCCGCATTCTGCAATTAACCGTGCAGCGCCACATGCGGCACATGCAGCGGCACCAGCACGATCTGGAAAAATTCACGGTGTTCGCCCCCATGGCGGGTTTGGCCGTCATGCAGCAGATTTTTCGCGGCGGCGAGATGGGACAGATCCAGGAAGGCGATCAGATCTATCCTGGTCAGCCATTCATGAAAATCGTGGACCCGCACAGCATGCAGGTGGATGCGACGGCGAATCAGACTGAGACCGGAAGTTTGCGGCTGGGGCAGAGCGCGCGGATTGGCCTGGACGCATTTCCCGGACTGACGTTTCCCGGAAAAGTTAAAGCCATCGGAGCGCTCGCAGTGGGCGGGTGGCGTGCGAACGCCTATATTCGCAATGTGCCATTGCGCTGCACCATCGAGGGTTCCGACGCGCGCGTGATTCCCGATCTATCGGCCTACGCCGACGTGGTGCTTCAGCGCGCCGCCAACGTGATTCAGGTGCCGCTGGCCGCCGTTCACTCCGCCAACGGAAAACAGTTCGTCATGGTGAAGAACGCCCAGGGATTCGAGCAGCGCGAAGTGACCTTGGGGATACACAACGAAATCGACACTGCGGTGAAAGACGGCTTGCAGGTTGGCGAAGAAGTTCGCGTGGATTAAGTGAGTGCTATGCGATGCGCCCTGTGCGTGGCAATGCTCGCCGGTTTGCTGGCGGCTGAAACGCGCGTGATTCCGCTCGACCCGCTGTCGAAGCTGCGCCTGCACAACGTCACCGCCCAAGCGATGGCTTATAAAGGCCGCCAATGCGTCGAGATCAAGGATGCCAACCCGGGGAAAACGCTGCCGGACGGATCGCTCTTCGCAATTGTTGACGGTGCGGATTTCGCCGGCGGCGTCATCGACGTGGATCTGACGGGCGATGCGTTGCCCGGAATGCCAGAAGCAATTCGGGGATTCACTGGCGTCGCGTTTCGCATCGCGGCCAATACCTCCAGCTACGAGGCTTTCTACCTGCGCCCGAAGAATGGCCGCTCCGAAGACCAGTTGCAGCGGAATCATTCGGCGCAATATATTTCGATGCCCGAGTTTCCTTGGAAACGGCTGCGCGCCGAGTCTCCCGGCAAGTATGAAACCTACGCGGATCTGGCGCCGGGTGAATGGACGCACGTGAAGATCGACGTTCGCGGCAATACCGCGCGGCTGTGCGTTCACGGCGCCTCGCAGCCAACGCTGATCGTCAACGATCTGAAGCATGGCCGCTCGCACGGAGCGTTGGCCTTGTGGATCGGTCCCGGCGTAGTGGCGCACTTCGCCAATCTGCGGGTCACGCGCTGATTTATTTATTTCGCGCGTGTACCCAGCCGGCCACGGCCTTTTGATCCGGATCGCCGGATGCCTCTAGCCCTTCGATGACTCCTGCGCGATCCGCGGGCGCGCGATTCTGGCTCATCTTCCATTTCCCTTCCAGGCGCGTTATGGGAATTTCGATGCCAACAATGCTCTTCAGCATCCCTTGGAAAAAATCCTCGGGGACATCGTCCACCCGCCACGGCGCCGGAAATCCCGCTTCGTGCCGGTCTGTCAGCGTGCGCAAGTGTTGCTCCAACAGCCGCGGATCGTCGAACGTCCGCAACGGACCGTGCGCGTGAACTACTGCGTAATTCCAGGTCGGCACCACACGCTGCGTTTCCTGACGCGTCGGATACCAGTTGGGCGTGATATACGCGTGTGGCCCTTGAAAAATCGCCAGCGCCTCCACATAGGCTAGCGTTTCGCGCCACTGCGGGTTGGCCCTGGCAATATGGCCGCGTAGAATGCCGAACGGAGCCGGCGCCGCATCCAGGATCATCGGCAGATGGTTCGCGATCAGTCCATCGGCGCCCAGCGTGACCAGTGTCGCGAAACCGTGCCGCTTCATCAACTGATGCAGAACGTCAACCCGGTCCTCCCCAAAGTGGGGTGGGATGTACATGCATCATTATCCTATGGTGATGGGATCGCCATTCAGTCCGCGGAACCCCGCCAGGTGAATGCGATCCGTGTCCTTGATGGAGACCAGCGGCATGAAACCGTTATCCACCAACTGCCGCGCTATCGCGTGCGTCGTTAATAACTCGGCGCACGGTTTCGTCACCGGCTCCCCATCTTCGCGGTAAACATGAATCGGAATGCCGTCGATATCGAGCATCGTGCCCGGACGAAAGCTCCACCCTTCGAGTGAAAATGCTTCCGCGAGCAGGCGCACGCAAACGAAAACCGGATTACCCCACAGATACTCGTTATGTTCGGGTGCGCCCGCCATCTCCTCAAAGGGAAACGATTCGATGGACGATGTTTTTTCGCCGTAAGGCAGCCGCAGTAGAAAGCGCGGCAATGCGAGGCCAACCTGACGCGCCTCGGGAATTTTTTGCAGTTCACGCCAGACATCGGGAAGTTCAAGCCATGCCTCCGGATTGGGCGTGGCCGCCGCCAAAAATGGAGAGAGCGCGCGCGCCGCCAGCAGCGCGATGCGGCCCAACAGTTCCACGTCCTCCTCCGTGGCGGCGAATGTGTAGTTGCCGCCAATTATCGACCAGGCTTGCGCCCCCGCCACGTCGAGATCCTTTACCAGAATTTTATAAAGCGCGGTTTTGCGAAGATCGCTCGACGGCAGCAAATCTTCTGCCAGCTTCTGCTTCGGTAGATGCAGAATGTGGACCTTAAGATCGACGCCGGTCGAGATGTTGTGAATGAGAAAAAACAAACCGCGCCACGCCGCTTCCAGCGCCTGAAATTCCGGCCGGTGCAGAATGGCGCGCATCATCCCAGTGGTAGCGGCGTCGATCTGCGCGAGCATTTCCGCCTGTTTGGGATGGGGGCGCGGCACAAGATACGGCGCAGCCAGCTTGCGAACGTACTCGGTTAATGGATCGGCGGCCGGTCGCGCCTGCGCGCCGCCTTCGACGATTTGGTCGAGCAAACTGCCCGAAGCGAGCAGTTCGGACGGCTCGGGCGCCGCGGCGCGCTGAAGTTCGTCGGCGGTGGCCTGGAACCTCTCCGGATCTTCCAACCGCTCGCGCGCCTCCCGCAGCGCGCGAAAGGCATCCACCCGCGCATAAATCCGATCGGGGTGAAAATCGTCGAGCGAGGCGAAGCGCAGCTTCCCCACCACTGGCAACTCCAGCGTGACTCCCATGCGCTTCACAACATCGTCGAAATTGTCGCGATCGATACTGACCGGGCGCTCCAGCGCCCCGCCGAAATCCCCGGCGATCAAAATCCGGAACGGCGTTTCCGCATCCGCGACCGGTTCCGTGCGGCGCGTTGAAACATCGAGACCAAGCATAAGATGAGGACCGTCACGAAACAATAACACAGTCCGCGGCGAGAATCATTTCGACCCGCTGCGAGCCGCACCCGTGAGCACCTACATTAGCGGAAAAGTTTTGGCGCTGCGACTTTCGACTAATGTCCACGGGCTTTCAGCACGCCGAGAGCGCCTCGAACTTCCACGAATCGTAACCGAGCCGTGACCGTAAGGGAGCGGTTGCCGAGGGCTTCTCAGCGTCCCTGTTGGGTTCCCGCAATGCCCGGTCAGGGAGCGGTGGCAGTCCGAATGACAACCTCTCGTCGTCGAAGATCCGATGCCGCGTCCGTCGGCCTAATCCGATCTCCGCGCTGGAATCGGATCTAGAAATCCAGCCGGAGAGCAACTTGGATCTCGCGGTTGCCCGCCTTGCTTTGAACCCTCCCAAACGACGAACTGGTCGGCGTCACATTCGGATTGCTCCAATTCGGATGGTTGAAAACGTCGAAGGTCTCGCCGCGCAACTGAAGCTTCAACTTCTCGGTCACCGCAAAATTCTTGCGAATCGCGAAATTTGAAATCTGCGAACTCGGGCCGCGGATAACTCCTCTTCCTCCGTCTCCAAAAGTGCCCGCCTTAGGCAACGAAAAGACCGCCCGGTTAAACCAAAAATTCTGGTCGGTGTTCGATATCGAGAACGCCTGGTTGTCGACGGTGGGACTGCCATTGACGTTCCACGGCTGGCTGCCATTCCCCGCTCCGATCCCCGCCTGGTCGACGGTGCCCAGCACTGAAAGCGCCACGCCGCTCTGGAATTGGCTGATTCCCGAAATCTCCCAGCCGCCCAGAACTCTTCCCGCCAACTCATGATTGTTCTTCAGAAACGGAATGTCGTAGATGTAGTTCAACACCAAAACATGCGTGTGATCGAGCGTCGAGATGCCGCGCGATAGGCTCGCATCGTATGGGTCGAAGAGAAGCTCGCTCTTGCTGTCGGCATTCGTGATGCTTTTCGAGAACGTGTAAGCCACGCCGAAGCCGAGCCCGGAACGGAACCGGCGGTCCAGTTGGACTTGCAGCCCATGATAGTTCGCCTGCGCCGCGTTCTCCGCCAGCGTGATCTGCCCGTAACCCGGATACGGCCGCAGCGCGTCGGGACTGACTCCCGGATTGGCCTGCACCGTCCCCGGTTGAAGCGCATTGATGTTGCGGTCGCGCGGCATGTGGTAGGCCGACCGCCCCACATACGCGGCATCCAGGTTCATCGACCAGGGAAGTTCGCGCTGCACTGCAAAGTTCCAGTTCCACGCAATCGGGGCCTTGTTCACCGGATCCTGCATGGAAACCAAAAGTGGATAACTGAGTCCCGCTCCCGATCCGCCCGGCGCGTCCGCCAATCCGTTGCTGACCCCCTGCGTTAATTGAAGCGGCGCGTTTCCACCCAGCAAAGTATTGTCGTTCAACACCAGACGGTCGTGAAATGCGCCCACCCCCGATCGAATCACGGTCTTTGAATTCAAGCTGTACGCCAGCCCCAGGCGCGGATCGATCAGGTTATTCGTTTGCGCCAGTCCATCCGGCAGATTATGGAAAAGATACTGCAGTGACGAATCGCCCGCCACCGGCACACGTCCGATCTCAGCCGGATTCCACGTTTTTCCCGGCAGGGTGATGCCGTTATACGGTAGACCGCTCACGATGAATCCGCCCTTGCGGTCGACCACGGCGGCATTCGCGGCATCGTAGTAGGCCGGATTGAAGGACGCGATATTGCCCCACAAACTTTGCCACGGTGGCCAATGCTCGAATCGAATCCCGTAATCGAGCTTCAGCCGCGAACTGATTTTCCATCCGTCCTGAACGAAAAATTCAATCGCCATGGCGCGATACGGCGTGTAAGCTTTTTTACCCACTTCGCCGTACGTATTGAACAGGCCCAGCGCCGCGTTGGCGACCGCCACTCCGCTTGTGAGCGTGCTGCCTGTGTCGCTGAACGTGAATTGGCCGTTCGGATTGTTCGTGCTTCCCGGAGTCGAGCCGGACGTCACTTCATCGCGATCGTTCTCCCCCGACCGTTCGATATAAACGCCCGCCTTGAACGTGTGATTTCCGTAAACCTTCGTCAGCGTATCGGTCCACACAAAAATGGGACCGGCCGAAAACGACGGGTATGGCCCGCCGTCCAGCGTCGAAAAGTTAGCCAGACTGACAGTTGGAATTTTATTTGGCAGGTCTTTGGTCCCGGGGAACAGGTACGGATAGTCGATGCCGTATTGCGTCCGGTCGTACAAACCGTTGTTGTAGACGTCGTTAAAATCGCGATCCTCGCTGGCGGTGAAGGCAGCCTCGTTAATCAGCGTCGGACTCAAAATCGTCGTCAGGCTGGCGACAGAAGTGTAGTTCGGGCGGTTCGATTGAAGCCGCACCCGGTTGAACGTGCCGCGAAATGGCTGGGTCTCGTGGAACTCGTACACTGTCCCGCGAACCGAGAGAGTATTCTTGTCGTTCAGGTGGTAGTCCACTTTGAACGTGTCCTGGCTGGTGTCCCGCGGGTCCGGACCGGTGCCGGTCCAATTCGTCGCGCCGATGATAGTCAAACCGGGCGTGGGCGCCGGATACGCATTCAGCAGCCCGATTCCATTGGGACTCAACCGGCTTTTCGGAATGATGTTGCCTGGGAATGGAGATCCCGTCAGCGGATCCGTAATTGTCCGCGCTTTGCCGAAGAAGATATTCGAGGGACTCAGCAATTCGCTGAAATCTCCCTGCCGCATCGCGAGCGACGGAACCGTGCCCGCGCTGGTCGAGTACTGATGCCATCGAATCCACTCGATGGAGGAGAAGAAAAACAGTTTGCT
>JBDTAT010000716.1:0-4306 GCA_039924505.1 Bryobacteraceae bacterium | reverse complement strand
AATTTCTTTTCATCGGGGATGACGGGGGCCATCGAGCGTTCGGCAAGCGCGCCGTGTCCGATTTCACGTCGTCCGGCGCCGCGCATGAAGCCGACTTCGCCGACGCTGAACGGCGGGAAATTGTAGTGCAGCATGAAACGCTTCGAGGTAATCGCGCTATCCAGCATTTCGACGCGTTGTTCATCGTCTTTGGTGCCGAGCGTCACGGTGACCAACGCCTGCGTCTCCCCGCGCGTGAACAGCGCCGAGCCGTGGGTGCGCGGCAGTACGCCCACTTCGATGTCGATCTTGCGAATCTCGTCAAACGCGCGGCCATCGGGGCGGCGGCGGTCCTGCAACATCTCGTCGCGGAAAATCCGCTCCTTCAGCGCGTCGAACAGTTTGCCGGCTTCGGCAGCCTGCTCCGGCGGAACGCCCGCCACAGCCTTATCGTGAAGTTCGTCGATCCTCGCATAGCTTTCGAGCTTCGGATATTTCTTCGTGTTCATCGCGTCCGTAAGGCCGGCGCGGCACTCGGCTGAGATCTTGTCGTAGAGCGGCTGGTTGATGGCCGGGGTGGCATATTCGCGTTTCTTCTTGCCAGTCTTCGAGACCAACTCGCCAATGCCGGCCGCAATCTTCGTGCAGCAGTCATGACCAAACTCGATGGCCGCCAGGACGTCGGCTTCGCTCGCGTGTTGCGCGCCTGCCTCCACCATGACGATGCCGCCCTCGGTGCCGGCGACAATAATGCTGACCTTGGCTTCGCGCAGCTCGTTATAGGTGGGGTTCGCCACCATTACACCGTTGATCAAGCCGACGCGCACGCCGCCGAGCACATGATGGAATGGAATATCGGAGATTGCCAGCGCCGCGCCGACACCTACAATGGCGAGCGGAGCCGGATCGAATTCCGGATCGGCCGACAACACCATGGCGATTATCTGCGTTTCGTGCGAATAGCCTTCCGGGAACAGCGGACGGATGGGCCGGTCAATCAGCCGGCATGTCAGAACTTCTTTTTCCGAGGGACGCCCCTCACGCTTAATGAAGCCGCCGGGAAACTTGCCGGCGGAGTAAGTGAATTCACGATAATCAACGGTTAGCGGAAAGAAGGAAGCGCCAGGCTTCGGTTCCGCAGCCGTACACGCGGTGACCAGCACCACGTTGTCTCCAGAACGGACAATCACGGCGCCATTTGCCTGCTTCGCCATTTTGCCCGTCTCCAAGCTGATCTTGCGATCGCCGAGATCGATTTCAACGGTATGTAACATCGTTTGTACTTCTCCTTAAAACGCGCGCCAAGTAGGGCGGCGGCGCTTTCAAGCGCCGAATCATATGCCGCTACCACGCGCGGTCCTTTCGTCAGGCTCCGCTATCCGCGGAACCGTCACGATCAAGAGGAGACTGGGAATGAACGGTCGGAGGGACGCCGCAACAACGCGGCGGTTCTGGAGCGAATACTCTATCGGCGGATACCCAGACGCTGAATCAGCGCTTTGTATCGTTCTGGAGTTTGATTCTTGAGGTAATTCAACAGTCTCCGGCGCCGGGCTACCATCGACAGCAATCCCCTCCGGGAATGATGGTCCTTTTGATGCGCCTTAAAGTGGTCGGTCAACTGCTGAATCCGTTCGCTAAGAATCGCGACCTGTACCTCTGGCGACCCCGTGTCCGTCTTGTGGACCCGGTAATTGGAAATCACCTTCGCTTTAACTTCATTCGCCAGTGCCATCCTAGAATAGATACTCCTCGTCTTATCTTAATCCTCTTGTCTACCAGATCAGGATAGCACAACCTCCGGTCGTGCATCCACGCAACCGGCCTGATCCGCACCCAGCGTGGACCAGCCGCTAACCGCGCCATTGTCACGCCTAGCGCTTGTTCCCATCTCGCGCGTCCCATACGATGAATGAAAGGGGATTTTGTGCGCCATTACTCACCGTTTCTTGCCGTCGTAGCGCTTTCGCTTGCATCCTCGCCCGCCCTGTTCGCGCAGACCGCGCAGATTACCGGCCGCGTTACCGACCCCACCGGTGGCGTTGTGCCGGGCGCCGCCATCGCGGTCACTGACGTGGAAACCAATCTCCCGCGCGCCGTCTCTTCCAACGCCAACGGCTACTACACCGTCCCGCAGCTCGCGCCGGGCCACTATCGCATCCACGTCGAAAAGACCGGCTTCAAAACCATCGATCGCACCGGCCTCGATCTCCAGGTGGATCAGGTGTCGCGCATCGACTTTAAGCTCGAAATCGGTGGCCTGCAGCAGACCGTCACAGTCTCGAGCCAAGGCCCGGTTCTCGATCAGGAAACTTCTTCGCTTGGCCAGGTCGTGCAGAGCAAGCAGGTGCTGGAGCTTCCCCTTCTCGGCCGCAATCCGTACGCTTTGGGAGCGCTCGTTCCCGGCGTCCGCATGGCCACGGGCATGAATAATCTGCCAGTGGATCAAATCACCACATCGTCGGCTTCCATCAACGGACAGCGCGGAAACATGAACGAGTACCTGCTGGATGGCGCGCCCAACACCGCTGCCGCTTCGAACCAGCCGATCATTTACGCCAACGTCGATTCCGTTCAGGAATTCAAGGTGCAGACCAACAGCTACAGCGCCGAATACGGCCGCGCCGCCGGAGGCGTGTTCAACGTCGTCACCAAGTCGGGAACCAACGACGCGCATTTCACAGCGTACGAATTTTTCCGCAATGACGCGCTGAATGCCAACGATTATTTCGCAAACCGCGCCGGCCAACCGCCCCCGCCCTTCAAGTTCAATCAATTCGGTGGAACGCTTGGCGCGCCACTTGTCCTTCCAAAACTCTACGACGGTCACAACAAAACGTTCTTCTTCCTCAGCACAGAGCTGGTCCGCTTCACCCAGGGAGTCACGTTCAGCGGCACCATTCCCAATCCCGCGCAGTTGGCCGGCGATTTCAGCAACGCGCGCAACGCCGCCGGCAAGCTGATTACCATCTACGATCCGCTCACCACTCAGCCCAACCCCGCCGGCGGAGGCTTCCTGCGCAGTCCGTTCCCCGGCAACGTCGTCCCCGCATCGCGCATCAACGCGGTGGCGAGGAACATTTCCAAATATTGGCCGTCGCCGAATGCGGCTGGCGCTCTTTATACAGGAACCAACAATTACGTCCGCACCGCCGGTGACAACATCCAGAAAAATACGTTCAGCGTGCGTGTGGATCACAACTTTACCGACAACACCAAACTCTTCACGCGCTACTCCTACGACGACACTCCCGACGGCCGCTCTGCCGCGTACGGTGTCGCCGACGCCGGCTCCCCCACCCCAGGGGTGCAGGACTTCACGCGCTACAACGCCGTCAGCGAGCTGGATCATATCTTCTCTCCGGCTCTTATCGGTATGCTCCGGGGGTCCTTCTCACGTTTGTCCAATTTTCGCAACCCCTCCAGCAACGGCTTCGACATCGGCGCTCTCGGCTTTCCGGCGGGCCTGGCTGCGGAAATCGGCGCCCCGCGATCATTCCCCTCCATCACAGTCACCGGCTTCAGCGTCAGTGGTTCCATCCCCAATGACGCCGTCGGCGGTTCGCTCGGCAACACCGGTTTGATTGCGTTCGGCATGAACAACTATGCGTTGCAGGGGTCGCTGACGCGGACCTTCTCCACCCACACGCTGAAAGTAGGTGGAGAAGCCCGCGTCATCCGGTTCAATACCGCGCAGACCGGCGACTCCGCCACCACGTTCGGCTTCAACAATGCTTTCACGCAAGGCCCCAACCCGGCGCAGGCGTCGGCCACCAGCGGTATAGCGCTGGCCACATTTTTGCTCGGCATCGCCGGCGGGAGTGTTACGCCATCTCCCTACTTGGCCATGCAAACCGTTTACTGGGCCGGCTACCTGCAAGACGATTGGAAGCTCACCAACCGTCTCACGCTGAATCTGGGCTTGCGCTACGATGTGGAACTGCCGCGGACCGACCGCTTCAACCAGTTCACCAATTTCAACTATGGCGCGGTGCCGCCGCTTACCGCGCCGGAGTTGAGTTTGCACGGCGCTCTTTCATTCGTCGGCGTCAACGGAGTTTCGCGCGGCCAGTACAATCCCGATCTGAACAATTTCGCGCCGCGCGTCGGCTTCGCCTGGAGCGTCACGCCCAAGACTGTAGTGCGCGCGGGCGGCGGACTGTTCTACGCGCCGATGACCGGCATCGGCGGCGCACCCGCCAGCTTCGGAATCAGTGGATTCGACACGACTACCTCCATCGTTACCAGTCTCGACGGCTTTACGCCCATCACTTATCTGAACAATCCGTATCCCAACGGTCTGAATCAAGCCACTGGCAGCAAGCTC
>JBDTAT010000715.1:0-3290 GCA_039924505.1 Bryobacteraceae bacterium | reverse complement strand
CCCTAAGCGCTGGCGGGTAGTCCGGTATGCGCAGCAAACCAGGAACAACCATACAGAACTGCGCTGCGGCTTACGGGCCGATGGGCGCAATGACGTGCGCGGCCGAGGTCTGCCCGGCAATGTTTATAGTGATGGGGTAATTTCCGGGAGGCAGGTTCGGAACAACGATATTGATCTGGAACTCACCCACAGCGACCAACCCCGCGTATGTCACGTTGGCGTTCGCGGAGCCGATAGTGATGGTAACGGGTTGGGCTGAATCCAAGGGACTCGAAATCACGGTTCCCGAGGGCGAGGATTCGAGACCCGTGGCATAGAGCAAGACGTTGTCCCCGGGGCGCGCCAGTTGGGTTCCGAGGACCACTCCGGGATCGCCCCAAACAGCACTATTCAGAAATACCGCCGCTGGATACTTGTTTGCGCCGCCCTGGTAACTGAACAGCGCGGGCGCGTTTGGCACCGCCGTGGCGGTCACGGTGTTGCCGGCAATGCCGTTGAGGATGACTTGAACTGTAACGTCACCGCTAAGGGGCGAGGGAGCCTGTACGTTGAGTTGGCCCGGGCTGATGTAGTAAATGGCCGCGAGTTGGTCGTTGATTTTAACCTGAACGCCGCTCAAGTTGGTGGGCAAAGAGATCCCTTGAAAATCAGCGTCCGCCCATATACGCGTCGAGGTAGAAAGGTTGGATCCGAGGATCGTCACCCAAGACCCGCCAACCATGCCCACGAGGAAGCTGGCGCCGTTGACCACACCGCCGCTGGTCTGGATGGCCGGGGCCGGCTGAGTAAGAGTCAGGGTGACGGAAAGTGCTATGGGCACGGTCGCGTTTCCGGTCGTGGTGAAAGTGATTTTACCTTGATACACGGCTGGGGCCAGCGAACCCGGGATCGCAGTCACGGTGAGGGGAGTGGGAGTCGTTCCCGATGCGGGCGATACGGTGAGCCAAGGCGAGTCGCTGGCGGCTGTCCAGCCAAATGCACCACCGCCGGAGTTGGCGATGGTGATGGCCTGGGAGGCGGGTGAACTTCCAGCAGCGGCGGCAAACTGGATTTGTGAACTGGAAAGCGAGAGGGCGGGTGCCCGCGTCAATAACCCGTTACACTTGGCGGCAAGCAACGCATCCGTAGACTGATTCTGGGCGCACAGGTTATCGATGGCGCCCACTATGGACAACTTGCCATACCCCCAATCGTTGTTAGGGATGGCTCCGGTGTTGGCGTCGGCAACGGCGGATGCGTGCAGCAGCGCTCTAACTTGGTCCGATGTCAGGTCCGGTTTCATTTGCAGCAGCAACGCCACCGCGCCGAGAGTGATCGGCGATGCCCCGCTGGTGGCACCCTGCAGCGAATAATAACCGCCGCCGTCGTTGGGCTGGTCAGAACGAAATGTGGCCCAGTAGGAGTTGGCGGCAACCGGCGCGAAAATATTCTGGCCCGGCGTGGTGAGGTCCACTCCTCTGCGTCCATCGCGGGTGGGGCCACCGGAGGAACCGGTCCAGAGTTGCCCGGGAGAACCTTGGCTGATGACGGTGCGGGTGATGCCGTCGATATCGGTATAACTGGCGCGATTGACATGCGCGCCGGTGACAATTGCAGAGCGGGTCGAGGCGTAGTCGGTGAGCCTGCCGGGTACGAGGTGGTCTGTGAACGAAATTGCGCCAAGCCACCAGGAGTAGAGATCGAACGAGCCGGATCCGGAAATGCCGCGGATGGTGACGGCGCCGGCTTCCCCGTTGTGGCCGTCGACTTGGAACCAGACGAGGCGGTCGCCACTGGTTGAAGTCGCCGGATAGAATTCTTGCCCCGGGTCGTATTGCGCGACTTGGATGCTGCCGTCGGCAGACTTGGTGTAGGTGTTAGTGGCGACTGGTCCAACTGTGGCGGCGCCGACTGTGACGGTTATTTGTACGGGTTGGGATCCGGTGTACCAAAGGGCCATCTGCTGAGAGTCGCTGGTATTTTTTATTAAGCGGACCACGGTATTGGCGGCGCTGTTATAGAATCCGCCTGCGTGATTTGGAATGCCAGCTTCATCGCCGGACGCTTCTATATAGATTCGACCGGGCCGACTCTGGCCGAAGACCGTGTCGATGGCACGGCTAATGGCGGAGGTTCCATCGACGGGACCCCATAATTGGACACCCGAATTGATCAAACCAACGGTGGGCTCGCCTAACAGCTTGATTTTCTCGTCCAACCACGCCAAGGCGTCGGTGGTGCAGGCGACGAACACCGGCTCCGCGGGTTGGGAGCCGTGCGCTGGAACGCCGTCGGACGTCATTTTCACCACGACGAGATCCGCTTCCGGGGCGATTCCCGCGTACTTACCGTTCGAGGCGCGGCCGTTTCCGGCGGCGATGCCAGCCGTCAGGGTGCCGTGTCCGACGGCGTCCCGCTCGGTAAGGGGCGATCGGCCCTGCAGCGCGGCGTTTATCTGAGCCTCCGTGTATTCTACCGGAGCCGGATTCCCTGCGCTGCAATAGTTCTGACCCGACATGTCCAGCATCCACTTGATCCGCGTGGTTCCGTCTGGGTTGCGGAAATCCGGATGCTGCCAGTCAATTCCGCGATCAAGGATGGCGATGGCTACGCCTCTGCCGCTGACGCCGTATTTTACTTGGGCGGCGTTGGCGCCGGTGCTCTGCCGCGCCAGATCCAGCGCCAGAAGCCCGACCACCGGGAACAGAAGCATCCCCCCGATCTTTCACCCGCGCGGCATGCGAGGAGTATACCACTGACTGCTCGGCGCTCACTGTGAAAAACGGGGCCGAGCATTGGCGAATCTTGAAAAGCCAATGCGCCGTATTGGCGAGCATCCCAAACGTGAGTTGGTGGAGGCGGCGGGAGTTGAACCCGCGTCCGAGAAAGTCCGCCGTGAAAAGACTACGTGCGTAGCTGATTCCAATAAATGTCGGCCACTCCCTAAGAAACCAGCAAGAGCGAAAGCAGCCCAGCCCGATTGATCTCGGTCTACGGCTCCGGACCGAAGCCTTTAACCTATCCTGCAAAATGACGTTCGCTAACCGGCGTACAGGCCCGCCGGCCGGAACGGCCGCCTAATTAATTAAGCAGCGTATGCAAACTGCGTATTGGCAGTTGTGTTGTCCGATCGTTTAACGGGAGCTCGGAACCCGGCACGCCTTCTCACTTCAATCCAATCCCGTCGAATCCGTTGCGCCCCCCCTTCAATTCATTCTACCATCGTTTTCAGATGACCCCTTCTTTTCCCACTACTCTGCCGCGGCGCGGGTTTCTGCGCACTACTCTGGGAGCGTGCTGGGCCGGCGCCT
>JBDTAT010000714.1:0-6420 GCA_039924505.1 Bryobacteraceae bacterium | reverse complement strand
CCGGAGGGCTCAATTTTCACAGTGGCGCTCTCCCATCCTCCGGCGGGCGTGGCGGGCGAGGGACCGAAGGCGGAAATCTCACCGTAAGTGGCGATGCCGATGCCGGTAAGACGCCCTTGTTTGCGGGCCTCCGCCTGCTCCGCGCGGAACTCGTCGTAGCCGATGGCGTCGAGCGCCTTCTTCAGCGGAGCGGAATAATCGCCGCTATCGTAATCGAGCCCGGTGGCCGTATGGAACGGGAAAGAATCTTTCGAGACGAAATTCTTCAGGCGAATTTCGACCGGGTCCATCTTCAGCTCGGCTGCCAAAAGATCGACCATGCGCTCAATGCCGTGGGTGGCTTCGGGGCGGCCTGCGCCGCGATAAGCGTCGGTGGGGACGCAATTGGTGAAGACGCCGACGATGTCCGCGCGGATGTTCTGAAATTTGTAGAGGCCCGGCATCATCAGCACGGAAAGGGTGGGGATGGCGGGGGTGAGCAACTGATGATAGGCGCCCAGATCCTGGATCAACTTTAACTTGATGCCGAGAATCTCGCCGTCTTTTTTGGCGGCGATCTCAAAGTAATCGACATGGCCGCGTCCGTGGATGGTGCAAAGGAAATTTTCGCGCCGCGATTCGATCCACTTCACGGGCTTGCCAATCTTCATGGCGATGAAGCCCATTAGCGCCTCCTCGGCGTAGACGTTCAGCTTGCTGCCGAATCCGCCGCCGACCTCGGGCGTGATGACGCGCAACCGGTTCTCCGGCAGTCCGAGCATTTGCGCGACCAGCGTCCGCATCAGATGAGGAATTTGCGTGGAGGAATAGAGCGTAAGCGCCTTGTCGCCGGAGCGCCAATCGGCGACGACGCCGCGCGTCTCCATGGAGGTGGGGATGAGGCGCTGGCTGGTGATGCGCTGCTTGACGATAACGTCCGCCCCGGCGAAAGCCTGGTCGACATCGCCGCCTTCCTGATGAAACGTGAAGGCGGTATTATCGGGCCATTCGGGATGGACGGCAGGAGCGCCGGGAGCGAGCGCGTTTTCAGGTCCGGCGACGGCGGGTTGCGGCTCATATTCAATTTCGATGAGGTCGACGGCATCGCGGGCGATGTAGCGATCGGTAGCGACTACTACGGCGACGGGATGGCCGACGAAATAAACGCGGTCGCGCGCGAGGATGTCGTGATGCGGCACGCGCAGGCCGGGCAGCGATGCGCCGCACGGGACAGGGCCGACGCCCATGGTATCGATACCGGTGAAAACGGCGGCGACACCGGGATGCTCCAGCGCTTTTTTCGTGCTGACGGACTTGATGAGCGCGGCCGCGTGAGGGCTGCGCAGAATGCAGGCGTGATGCATGCCGGGCATCTGAATGTCGTCGACATAGGTGGCCGTGCCGGTGATCAGGCGCGGATCTTCACGGCGGCGGATGCGCTTGCCAAACAAAGTTTCGGTCTTGGTGATGGTAGTGGTAGCCATGGCGTTATGCTCCTGCTTTGGCGGCGGCGCGCACCGCGTTGACGATGTGCTGGTAGCCGGTGCAGCGGCAGAGATTGCCGTCCAGGCCGTGGCGAATTTCCTGGTCGGTGGGATTGGGGATGCGCTCCAGTAGTTGCCTGGCGGACATGATCATGCCGGGAGTGCAGAAGCCGCACTGCGCGCCGTGCTGATTCCAGAACGCCTCCTGCATGGGATGGAGCGCGCCGTTGGCGGCCAGCCCCTCAATGGTGACGACCTCGCGGCCGTCGGCCTGCACGGCAAACATGGTGCAGCTTTTAACCACTTGCCCGCCGACCGACACCGTGCAAGCTCCGCACAGCGAGGTTTCGCAACCGACGTGCGCGCCGGTGAGTCCGGCAGCCTCGCGCAAATAATGGATGAGGAGGAGCCGAGGCTCAACTTCGTGGCTATGCTGCTTCCCGTTGATCGTAAGGTTAATTCTGCGTGTCATGGAAATGTGCTCCAGCGGATACGGATACGATGATCTGAAAATTTACGGCAAATTGCAAGTGCCGCCCGGATCTGTGCGCCCCTGCTTCCGTCATCGTATACTGACATGCGGAGGATCTCTTGGATACCGGACTACCGATGGAGATTTCGCCGGCCGAAGTGAAGATGCGCCTGGATGCAGAGGAACGGGTGTATCTTATCGACGTCCGCGAACCGCATGAGTACCGGCAGGCGCGCATCGAGGGCGCAGAACTGGTTCCGATGCAGAGCGTGCCGGCGGCCCTGCAATCGCTCGCTGGAAAGGCCGGCGATGGCGTCCTGATTGTCTATTGCCATCACGGAGTGCGCAGTTTGAGTGTGGTGAACTGGCTGCGCGAGCAGGGCGTCGCCGCGTGTCAAAGCATGAGCGGCGGCATCGACCGCTGGAGTATTGAAATCGACGCGACGGCGCCGCGCTATTCGTAAAGCGAATTTCATGAAGCTCTATTTGAAGCCGAATTGCTCAACCTGCCGGAAGGCGCGGACTTTCTTGCGCAGTATCGGCGCGGAATGGGACGAGGTGGATCTGAATCGTGGGCTGACCGAGCCGGAATTGAATGCGCTGATCGGCGCACGTGATTACCGCGAATTTCTGAATTTGCACAACGAGCTGTATCGGGAACGGAAGATGAAACAGAATCCGCCGGCGCGCGCGGAGGCGATCCGGCTGATGGCTCAGAATCCCAATTTAATCCGGCGGCCCATTCTGGTGCGCGGCGAGCGGATGACGCTAGGATTCGATGAGGCGGCGATGACGGAATTGGTGAAATAATGCAGCGGCGGGATTTCCTGACGGCGATGTCGGTTGCGGCAGGGGCGCCGCGGCTGGGTCTGGCGTTCGCGCCCGGCGCACACCAGGGCAAGCTGAAAATTTCCGGGATCGAAGTGTGGCGCGTCGAAGGCCACGCAGAGACGCCGCTTTCGCAACTGTACTTGACAGTCAAGACGGACGCCGGTCTGGACGGCCTCTACGGGCCGATGGATGAAGCGTCTCTGTATTTCCTGGAGCGGCAATTTGCGCCACGGCTCGCGGGGCAGGACCCGCTGGCGGTGGAGGCGATTTGGGATCGCCTGTTTCACGCCTCCGATGCGGCGCGCGGGAAGGCTTTCATGGCGGGTCTTAGCGCCATCGATAATGCGCTGTGGGACCTGCGCGGAAGATACTTCGAGCAACCGGTCTACAGTCTGTTGGGTGGACCGACGCGGGTTGCAGTCGATGTATACGCCGGTTGCCAGGGCTTTTCGCACGCGCCGGCCGCTTTGCGCGAGCGGGTGCAAGCGCTGGCGCGCGACGGTTTCACGCGGCAGAAATGGTTTTTCACGCGCGTGCCGGCCGACGGGCTGGACGGACTCGCCGAGAACGTCGCGCTGGCGCGGCAGGTGCGCGAGATGTTGGGCGATGACGCCGACATCATGTTCGATTGCCACGCCGGCTGGAACCTGGACTACGCGATCGAATGGGCGCGGCAGGCTGAGACGTTCCGCCCGCGCTGGCTGGAGGAGCCATTTCCGCCGGAACAACTGGAAAGCTTCGCCAGACTGCGACACGCGACATCGATTCCAATCGCGTCGGGCGAGCACCTTTATGACCGGTGGCGCGTACACGATTATCTGGAGGCGTGGGCGCTGAACATCGCGCAGCCCGACCCGGAGTGGTGCGGCGGCATAAGCGAAGTAGTGCGAATCTGCGCGATCGCGTCGCTGTACGATGTGCAGGTGATGCCGCACTCAACCAACCTGCGCGCTGGGTTGCACGCGGTGGCGAGCCAGTCGCCCGGGGTCTGCCCGTTGCTCGAATACCCGGTCGCGCCCATCCAGCGCCGCATGTGGTTCGAGAAAAATCCGCCGCGTCCAGTGGCGGGGAAGATTGCGCTCGACGCGGCGCCGGGATTTGGGATTGAGTTGGACGAGACCAGGATTGAGCGCAAGAGCCGCGTGTTGGCGGTGTAATTGGCGATTACGTAACCTGTCCCCGAACTAAATGCGGCGGCGGGGGTGGAGGAGTTTTTCCAAGCTGCGGTGAAAAACGTTTGGTTTCGGTTTTAGTTTTGGTTTCGCTATTGGGATATCCGCTGGCGGCGGTTCAGGGGAAACGACGGGGACGGGCGGCCGCGGCGGCTCGACTGCCGCGGATTCTACCGGCGGCGGTGCTGGATTTGCCGCCGGCCGCGCGATTTCCGGTGGAGTTCGCTTCGGTCGTAATATTACCGCACGTGCGGCGGAGTGCTCCCGCGGGGGCGGCGCGACTAGTACGGGCGTAACGATGGCGGCGCCCGGCGTAACGTTTTTTACAATCGTCGCGCCGGCAGGCGGATGGGTGTCCGCGTGACCGACCCATCGCGACGCTAGCGCCAACACAACGGCCGCCAATACCACCATTCCGATTCCTACGCGCCACCCGCTTCTGTGCGCTGGAGCCCGCAGTTTTTCGAGAGCGGCGCGAAACTCGCCGGCAGAGTTGAAGCGCTCCTCGCGGTTTTTGCGGAGCGCCGTCAGAATGATTCGATTCAGCAGCTCGGGCAGCGCTGGATTCAATGTTCGGGGAGCGATGGGTTCCCGGTGCAACTGGGCGCGCATCCGCTCGAATGGCGTTTCACCGGGCGCTACTTTCGCGCCGGCCGCCAACTCGTAGAGGACGGCTCCGAGAGAATAAATATCGCTGCGGGCGTCGATCCGGTCCACGCCCTTCACCTGTTCGGGCGACATATAGCCGGGCGAACCGGCAGACGCGCCCCACTCCGCTGCGCCCTGGCCTGCCGCAGTTCCGGCCAGACCGAAATCGGTGAGTTTCACAATTCCACGCGGGGTGACGATCAGGTTCGCGGGCGAGACATCGCGATGTACGATACCTTTCGAGTGGGCGTAGCTGAGCGCGGCCAGCGCCTGGCAACAATAATCGAGCACTACGGGCAGCGGCAGGCGGCCCTGTTCCATGATCCGGCTAAGCGGGGCGCCCTCGACCAGCTCCATCACCAGCACCAAATGGCCACCCACGCGAAAGGCGGTGTGAACGGCGGCGATGTTGGGGTGCTGCAGGCGCGCCTGGAGTTGAATTTCACACTCGAACCGTGCGGCATCGGCTGGGTCGCACGAGCCATGGGCCAGCACCTTCATCGCTTCGGCGCGTCGCGTGATAGTGTGCTCGACAGCAAACACGCGGCCCATTCCGCCGCCGCCGAGCACTCCAGCGATGCGATAGGGACCGACGATCTGGCCGATGTCGAAGCTCATCGCACGCTCCGGCGCCGCCGGCTCAGCGGTGTCCATGATTGAGGATCGTCAAAACCGCGAACACGGCCACCAGGAAGAGTCCGGCCGCAGCGAGCATTACCTGGGCAATTACCTGGGGCGACCTCCACGGATGCACTCTCCATTGCGGAACCGCGGACGCGACGGGCATGGGGGTTCCCGATGATGGAAGTGGAGGGATTGGCGAAGGCGTGCCGGGCGGCGGAGCGCTGAGCGGAATTATGCCGTTCGACCGCGCGGGACCGGCAACGTTACCTTCAAGAGTGAGTTTGATCTCGTCCAACGAAGCGGCGAATTCCTGCGCCGTTTGGAATCGTTCGGCGGGATCCTTGGCCATCGCTTTCAAGATCACGGCGTCGAATTCGGGCGGAACACCGGGATGGGCGGCGCTGGGGGGAACGGCAGCATCCGCCACGTGCGCCAGCATCACGTCGAACTGGCTCTCGCGATCGAAGGGAACACGGCCAGTCAAAATCTTGTACAGCGTCACGCCCGTCGAATAAATGTCGCTTCGGCCGTCGAGCGCGGCGGTGCCCTTCACCTGCTCAGGCGACATATAATACAACGATCCCAGCACCGTTCCGGCTACCGTAAGGCGCGGATCCGTCGGTGTTTTCGCCATTCCGAAGCTGGTGAGTTTCACCGATCCCTCGGGTGTGACCAGAATCGCGGAGGGGGCAATTTCGCGATGTACGATGCCCTGTGCGTGCGCGTAGCCGAGCGCCGAGAGCGTCTGGGAAAGATAGCCGACGGCTTCCGGCCACGGAATGGGACCCAACGCGGCGCGCTGCGCCAGCGTGCTGCCCTCCAGCACTTCGGTCGTCAGCACCAGTTGGCCTTCGAGCGTTTCGGCGCTGTAGAAAGTAACGATATGAGGATGACTCATGCGGGATAGGATTTTCCCTTCCCGCAGGAGCCGCTCGACACGTACAGGATCTTCCTGAAGCTTGTCGGACAGCACCCTTAGCATCTCAAAACGCCGCTTGGCGACATTGCGGACGCGGTAAAGGACGCCGTTCCTGGAGCTTTTCAGGATGTCGACAAACTCGTAACCGCCGATTGTTCGTCCTAGTTCGAAACTCATCGGATATCCATTTCAACGCCGGTTGCCGGGAGCAACCCGGACTAAGTTTTATATCGGCGGATCGGCAAAATCTCAGTAGGCGCCGTGTAACTGACTGCCAATACATGAGATCCA
>JBDTAT010000713.1:0-5456 GCA_039924505.1 Bryobacteraceae bacterium | reverse complement strand
CCATGGCCGTTTTCCAGTGGATGCGGCCGGCCATGTCGGTCCCATCGAAGCTCGCCGATCTGGCCGCGGCGATTCCCAATGGAGTGCTGATCGCCTACGGGAACTACGTGCTGGAATTTTCGGGCGCCACGCCGGACGCCGCCGAATTGCAGCAGCTTTATAACGTGCTGCCGCGCCTGGAAACTTCGCCGCTCCCCGTTCTGCGGACCTACCTGCCGCCCGGCCATTTGATCCCCAATTCCCAGCGTTATATCGTCGGGCCGGTTTCGCTCGACCGCTTCGACGGGGCCATTCCGCCTTCGGCTGCGGCATTCCATTTGGGAGCCGAAGCGCAGCTCGGCCGCTATCGCACGCCCCAGGGCGATTTCACGCTCGCCATTTTCGACTATCCCACCCCGGGCATTGCGCGCGAGCGTGCGGCCGGATTCCAAAAGCTTTTCGGCGCGATCGCCAAGCGCACCGGATCGTTTGTCGCCGTGATTTTCTCGCCGCCCGATCCCGACGCCGCCGAGCGCGTTTTGGCGCGCGTGCAATATAGCGCGTCCATCGCTCTTAACGCCGACGCGCCCCCGCCGTCGGCCAAGAAAGTGGGGACGTTGTTCATGAGTATTTTCGCGCTCGCCGGAGTGGTTGTCGCGCTCTGCGTGGGCGCCGGAATCGCCTTCGGGGGAATGCGTGTCGTCTACGCGCGCGTTACCCACCAGGAGGCGCAGGATCCGATCACGCTTTTGCACCTCGGCGATAAGTGACGGTTACCTGGCCCCGGCGGTTCGACCGAAGCCGCGGGACCGCCCGCCGCGTCTGCGCGCTTCTAAACTCCGCGCTTCCGGCAGCTTAGAAACAAAACCGGCCCTCCGGGAACGCCGTCCCGGCGACTTTTCCACAGCCTGAGGAAAAAACACATTTCGGCTAAGCTGTTTCCAGTGAGTCTCTTAAAGGCGTCCCGGAGGCGCCGATATTTTTCCTTGACTAAAGTTCCCGCGCGCCCTAATATCCAAGACACGTACAGGTTTTGACGGGTTGCGATGCCGTCGAATCTGATTCTCCCAGTAACATCGCCCTTGTTAAAACAAGGGCAGTAGGGCGAATGCTCACCCCTAACCGGGTGGGCATTTTGCTTTTCTGGCGCCTCGCGTGCCCTGAGGCAATCTGGCCACCATGCGTCGGCAAGTCCTGACGCTGCTTTCGCTTTCGACCGGGCTGATGGTCGCAATTCCCCAGCATTTTGGCATCCATCGATCATGCGGCGCCGTTTGGAACCAACTCTGCCGTCGATTCCGGCTGCAACTCGACAAATCGTGCCGGAACGCTGTTTAAGCGCTTCTACGGGGAGGACCTGAGCCTAGCCATCCACAGGGAAGTTTCGGCGAACCGGATCGCCTGTCGGCCACCACGGGCTGTTGCCAGCGTACCTGCTTATTCGTTCCCAACCCACCGTCGGCCTGCCGACCGTACGGAATCTTACGTCCCAGTCGGCGACTTTGATGCCCCCGACAGCTTCAGTGAAAGCGCCTTCTCTTGCCACAACCAATGTTTATAAAGTCATTTTAAATAAGTAACCTGTACGCATTACTTAAACCATTGCATGAAATCTGGGCGCAGTCTGGCAAACCAGGAACGTTTCCCGCTTGGCGCAGCCGTTTCCATCGCGGCCGGCACCGAACCGGCGACCCGCAGATCCAGCATTTCCGGAACGCGCCGGTAGGGTTCCCGGCTTACCACTCGCACCCGGTTTCCACTGAAGGCGAAGAGGGTCCGGGACACTTGGCCATCATCCGCCTCGGTCACTACCGAAAACGCCGGGGATGCTACTCCCACCTTCTCGTTGAAAAGCTTTTTATTCGCGGCCGGCGTCATCGATGTCTCCACCGGATAGTACCCCTTCACATTTTTCTCGATGTACGCCGTTTCGTAGCGATGGCGCCGGAGGCTCCATGTGAAAACGCGAACGCTGTCGAATTCGTAGGGCTGTCCGGAGTGCGTGATGGTGGTCCAGAGCCAGTTATGCCGTGTCCGCCCTCCGTCAGGGACGTCGCTGAGCGCGAAATACGAGGTGATGCGATGACCCTCGGCATACTGCGCCACCTCATCGGGAATCGCCATCGCCAACAGGCGTGAGAGCACCCACCCGGCCTTGCCGTCCCTGGTTCGGACCAAGTCCCAGTCGTCCATCGGAGCGGCCGGCGTCGATTGTCCCGCGGCCCCCCCCGCCTTCGTTTTTGGCGGCTCTGGCATCGCAGAGGCCGGGACAGCCGGCGTCTCGGGCGCCGGGCTACGCGATAATGCCAGCCAGTTCGCCGGCGGATGCGGCGCTATCGGCATCGGCGGCCGAGGGATGCGCGCGGTCTGCTTTGCCTTCGGCTTTCGCGCCGGCGCCGGAGGTTTTATCTTCGCCGTTCCGGCTGCTGCGCTCTCCTGGTTTTGCACGCGCGGCGCCACCCGGTGCGCTACCACGTCCACTTTTGCGTTCTCGGAGATCCGGTGAAAACTGGGCGCCTGACGGCTCGGCTCAGTGTGCATGTTCAGCGGTTCGTATGCCGCCGCCGCGCCTTGCGAGGGAAGCAGCGCCGCATTTTCCGCCATGTGGCGCAAGCTATCCATCTGCTCCGGAGTCATCAGCAGACGTCCGTCGGTCCATCCTTCTATATTCCGCGGCGTCCGGACTTTAATAAACCGGCGTCGCGTCGCCAGAATCTCCAGACGGTCGCCGTGTTTCACCGTCCCACTTGCGGGCGATTTTGGAGCCAGATCCTTGCGCAGATTCAGCGTCTCCGGACCCACATACGCCACACCGATCGCCGGAGCCCGGTCGCTTTGAGAATCGCATCCGGCAAGAAATAAGAAGAGGAGGATGACAACCGCGGACAACCATTGGCGGACCGGCATCGGAGCGAAGCACTTCACTCCCTAGTTTAGCAGGGCGCTCGTCGTCACTGTCTTCGCACGCGGAAATGCGCGGCTGATTCCGCCCCACCTCATTCCGAGCCGCGAGCGTGAGGGAGTGCCCCATGGCCCTGCGGGCCACCAAAGGTGATGAAGACGCGGTGGGCCAGTCGCGTGAAATTGTTAAGTTGGACCGCGTCTTCCACGGAGCGGTTGCCACACAGTTAGAGCCCACCCGTATGATTGCCGCTCAGTCTGACGCAGCCGGCATGGCGCTGAAAACCGCGGCTCATCCGATTCCCAGATCGTCGACCCTCTCGAGCGTGCCTCCGCACTCGCGGCAGATCACGGCGCGGCAGTCCGCGCATACCAGCGGCCTCGGTTCCGGGCGCCGGCACTGTGGGCAGTAGAAGTCCGATTTCCCGGTGTCATCGCGGCACTTCACGTGCAGCAGACGCGCCCGTCCATCAAGCGCAATCTCCCCGGCTCCGGGCGCCACGTACCACACTTCACCGAGCCGGAACGAGTCTCCGCCAATCTTGCCGCTGCCTTCGAGCGAGATGAAGAACTGCATCCGTTCTTCCGACCCCGGCAGTGTCACCGGGCCATCCACTTCCAGTAACGACGTGACGAAGTATTCGCTTTCTACCAGCGGGCCGCCGCGCGGCTCGACGCGTCCCGGATGCCGCCCCAGATCGGCCACCTCCGCGCCTTTTTCGAGATGCAGCGGCCGGTCCCGTCCGTAGTCGTATAAGCGGTACGTGACGTCGGAATTCTGCTGTATCTCGCACAGCGCGAGTCCGGCGCCGATCGCGTGAACCGTGCCCGCCGGCGTGAAATAGGTTTCGCCCGCCTGCACCGGATGCCACGCGAGCAGTTTCTCGATTTCACCCGATTCCGCCGCTTCCCGCAGCCGCACGCGCCCAATTGGTTCGTGGAAGCCGGCGGCGATTTCGGCGCCCGGTTCGGCTCGCAGGATGTGCCACATTTCGGTCTTGCCGCGCGAGTTTTCGTGCCGCCGCGCGTAGGCATCGCCGGGATGCACTTGCACCGAAATCGGTTCGGAGGTGAACAGGAACTTGATCAAGACCGGAAATTCGCGCTCGCCCAGGAACCACACTTCACCGGTCTTCTCGCGGGAGTCCGGGAACCACGGCTCCAGGTGCGTCGATCCCCATATCTTCCCGCGAAACGACGGTTTCAGCCGTGTAGCGCGTGCCGGCATTGGCAACTAAATCTGCGCCGCAATAAATTTCTGGATGCGGTCCAGACCCCGCTCCAGTTCGTGGTGCGACGCCGCATAGGAGATGCGGATGTGCCGGCCGGTGCCGAACGCCTCGCCCGGAACCACTGCCACATGCGCCTCCGCCAATAGTTTTTCGGCGAACTGCATCGGAGAAGTAGTGCGGCCCTTGGCGAACGTTGCGCCGATGTTGGGGTATACGTAGAACGCGCCCTTCGGAACATTCACCGTCACGCCCGGCATGACGCGCAGACGATCGATCACGTAGTCGCGGCGCTTTTTGTATTCCGCCAGCATCACTCCGACCGACTCTTGCGGTCCGCGCAACGCCTCCACCGCGGCCTTCTGCGAAATGGAGGTCGGGTTTGAGGTGGAATGGCTTTGCAGTTTGTTGATCGCCGCAATCACCGGCGGCGGACCCAACGCAAATCCGATGCGCCACCCGGTCATCGCGTAGGTCTTCGATAACGATCCCGCCACCAGGACCGTATCTTTCGCGCCTGGCGTGGAGGCGATGGAGAACGGCTCGTCTTCATAGAGAAAGCGGCAGTAGCACTCGTCGGTCATCAGCCAGATGCCGCGTTTCGACGTCATTTTGAAAATGCGCTCGAACTCCTCGCGCGCCAGCACTCCGCCGCTGGGATTGGACGGAGAATTGACGATCACCAGCTTCGTCTTTTCGCTGAGATACGGCTCCATCATGGATGCGGTCAGCGAGAAACCTTTCTGCTCGTCGGTGTCCACGAAGACACACTTGCCGCCGGCGTAATTCACCACGTCTTTGTACGTCACCCAATACGGCACCGGAATCACCACTTCGTCGCCCGGTTCCACCAACACCTGCATCAGGTTGAAGATCGCATGTTTCCCGCCCACTGTCACCACGCACTCCGATGGCGAGTACCCGGTGCCGTAGTCGGTGGTGTGCCGCTCGCAGATCGCCTGCTTCAATTCCTGCGTTCCGCCGGCGGGCGTGTACTTGGTGAAGTTCGCGGCCAGTGCGGCAATGGCCGCCTGCTTGATGTTGTCCGGCGTCGGGAAGTCCGGTTCCCCGGCTCCGAAATCGACCACATCGACGCCCTCGCGCCGCAGCTTGTCGGCATCCGCGGCCACTTTCATCGTCGATGAGACGCTGATCCTCGATACGCGATCCGTTAGCTCTACCGTTGTTTGCACTGCTCTTCTTCTCTCTTGACTCGATTTGTCAATCCATGACTCGATTTCTCAATCTATCTCTGAAAGCGCTTTTTCAGCCGACTCTCCACCACGGCCGGCACCAGCTCGGCGACATTGCCGCCCAGGCCGGCGATCTCCTTCACCATCCGCGAGC
>JBDTAT010000712.1:0-2704 GCA_039924505.1 Bryobacteraceae bacterium | reverse complement strand
AGCGAGACCCAAATGCTCGTCATCTCCGGCGTGCCAGGACGCGAGCAGCAGCGCAGCCCCGACGGCAAAGTTCTGGAAGGGAGCGCGCGCGCCGGCGGTATTCTGCCGAGCTGGCTGATGTCCGAAGCCGGCCGGGAGATCAACGGAATTGCCGGATCCAAGCGCGCGTTATGGCAAGGCAACCTCGCCCCGAATCATTACTGGGACCGCAGAACGAATCAGCCGGATAAGACGGCGCTGCTCGAGCAGATGGATCGGGAATTGAATGTCTACGGGATCAAATCGTGGAAGTGGTATTGCCATAGCGATCCCGGCCATTCCGGCGGCGGCTTTCAACTCGACGACGACAACGCGGCTTGGTTCTACGAAGAATCGCGCAAGCGCGGGCTGAAGACGTTCAGCGTCCACAAGGGCTACTCCTATCAATCGCGCACGTTGGGTCATTTGGCCAACCCGAAGGACGTCGAGAAAGCGGCGCTGAATAATCCCGATCTGAATTTCATCATCTACCACTCCGCCATTCAGCATGGACCGGGCGAGCCGGAGTTCAAAGAGCGGAGCTTCTACGACCCAACCACCGGCGATTTCGCCTGGCACACCATCCTGATGGACATCAAGAAACGCAATCCGCACATGACGAACGTCTATCCGGAGCTGGGCAGTTTCTTCAACGTGCTGGCGATTGTCGATCCGGTGATGTGCATGCACGGGGTCGGCAAGAACATTAAGTATTACGGATCCGATCACGTCATCTGGGGCACCGATTGCCTCTGGTGGGGGTCGCCGCAATGGGCCATCGCTGCGTTCAAGCGCTTCCAGATTTCGGACGATCTGTGCGAGAAGTTCGGCTACCAGAAAATCACCAAAGAAGACAGATCGCGAATTTTTGGCTTGAATGCCGCGCGTATCTATGGCGTTAACGTTGGAGAGAAGCGCACGCCTCTGCCCGGCGACACACTTTCGCGTCTGAAAACAGCGTACCTGGAAAACGGCGGACAGCCGTCGAACTCGGCCTATGGCTGGGTGCGGGCAGACGATTGAGCGATGGCCGGCCGCGAGAGGTTTGTCATTCGATCGGCAACCGTTCCGTTGAAAAACCGGTGGTGGCCGGAAACCGCTCCGTGCGGTCGCGGCTCGGTTCGGAGGCCCCTGTTTGCGGGGAACGGCATTGTTTTTCATCACCTTTGGTGGCACGCAGGACCATGGGGAACTCTCTGCGGTCGCGGCTCGGAAGGCAGTGAGCAAGCGGTTGCCCGATATGCACCCACAGGAAAGATAATAGGCGAATGAACCGGCGAGAGTTTCTCCAGTTGACCGCCGCGGCGTCCGCAACCGGCGCGCCGCGCCAGCGCAAGAAAATTGCCGCCATCGCCACCACCTATTTTCTGCGCTCGCACGCCGACGACGTCATTACGCGGGAACTGGAAGGATACTGGCTCTGTGAGGATTTCCACCCTCCGCCGTTCGATGTCGTTTCGCTCTACCTGGACCAAACGCATCCGGCCGATGTGGGCCGCAAACTGGCGATGGCGCACCGGTTCCCGGTGAAACCATCCATCGCCGATGCGTTGACGCTCGGCGCTAACCGGCTAGCGGTTGACGGAGTCGTGCTGGTGGCCGAGCACGGCGATTACCCGTTCAACGACAAGCAGCAGCAGTTGTATCCGCGCTTCAAGTTTTTCTCGCAGGTAGTGGACGTGTTCAAGAAGTCGGGCCGCATCGTGCCGGTTTATTGCGATAAGCATCTGTCCTACGACTGGACCGAGGCCAAGCGGATGTACGACTGGTCGCGCGAGCTGAATTTTCCGCTGATGGCCGGCTCGTCGGTTTCTGTAACGTTCCGCCGCCCGGAAGTAGACGCGCCGCTCGACACGGAATTCGAGGATGCGCTTGCGGTCGGTAGCGGCTGGGTGACGGATGGCGGGATCTTTCACAACCTGGAAGTGCTCCAATGCTTCGTCGAACGGCGCAAGGGCGGCGAGACCGGCGTGCGCGCCGTGCAACATCTTTCCGGCGACGCGGTTTGGCGCGCTGCCGGGCAACGCGTTTGGTCGAAGGACTTATTGCGCGCCGCCCTCAGCCGCGCCGAGCGCCCCGGAAAGATTGCGCGCCCGGAAGACGTAAAGGATCCGGTTCTCTGTCTGGTGGAATATAACGACGGCTTCCGCGGTGGCGCGCTGATGCTGCCCGGTCTCGTGAATGAATACCTCGCGGCATTTCGCGTAAAGAACCGGCCGGAGATTCAAAGCACGCTGCTCTACGTCCCTCCGCAGAATTCAAATAATTTCAGCATGTTGGTTCACGGCATCAATCAAATGCTGTCGGGCGGCCCGCGGCCCTATCCAGTGGAGCGCACACTGCTGACTACCGGCATCTTGTCTTTTCTGATGGAATCGGCGTACCGCGGGCACAAACGGATTGAAACGCCGAGGCTGCGCGTCGCGTACCGCGGTCCGGAAAACTCGTTCTACGCGCACGGGAGGGGCTGCTGAATGGACGCCGGATTGAAAGCCATAGCAGGCGATCCGCCCCACGTGGTGCGCGTGGCAACCGGCTTTTCGTCCGCCGCCGCACCGGTGCATAGCCGGATTGGATATTTACTATTCAGCGATGGGGCCAAAATCCTGCAGTGGCGCGGCGGCTCAATCACCGAATTCCGGAAATCGCCGGACCGCGTGCGCAGCTTGACGTTCGACCATCAAGG
>JBDTAT010000711.1:0-4486 GCA_039924505.1 Bryobacteraceae bacterium | reverse complement strand
AGATTTTATAACGCGGGTTAGGCGCCCAGGAAGAAAACCGCAGCACTTCCATTTCGCACTTATATTGCTCATCGTGGTAGGAAGGTATCTCGGAACCGTCGTGTTCCAGCGAACGCCCGCCAATTCGCGCCAGGATTGAGGCCGAGCAGTGACGCCGGGTCACCGTGCTGATTCCCACGCCACCCCCTAATGCTTGCGAAAGGGCATACGTGGTGAGCGCCATTCGCAGCGCCTCCACCGTCCCGCGAATTGTTTCCGTGAGCGCCCATCCTCCCAGTTCGACGAAAGGCAACTCCAAAGTTTGGGCCACCGCGAGCTCGGAATCGACGGCTGCTTTCAGCCTCCCGCCCCATTCCTTGCAACGGGCGAGCGTTGAACTCGATACGCTCAATTGCGAAAAGACCGTGTCGTTGGAATACTCGCGGTATCGCGCACATCCGCATACCCGCTCATCCCTATCGAGGACCAGTAGGTGCCAGCTTCCGCGATCAATGGCGGCCCGGTGCCTTCCGTCCGTCAACTGCCACGGCTCGATGGCGCCATCCTTCAGGTATAGCCGGCCGCGAAGCGCTTGCATTTCATCGAGTAATTCTTCATAACGCCCAGGATCTCTCTGCAGCCGCCCGAACGTCTTTGGAACTGCCTCCTCAGACGGCGCCAACAGCGCCAAGGTACGAGATGAGAGGGCACGAGGGGTCGAAAAAAATCTCATCCTTGAACAGAGTTCCTTTCCCCCGCCAAAAAACGCATGCGCTGGGGTCGGCGTCGAGTGTTTCGCTTACCCGTTATTAAGATTGGTACCATAGTACTAGAACTCAATCAATGAGCATTTGTATAAATAATAATCATTGTAACATTTATTATGAAAATACTTGATCCGCATCCGGTTTGGCGACCAATCGATCAGAAGATCTGAAGTAGACTGTCAATGTCTTCGAACGGCCCCCAGGGCCGCCGAAATTGGGTGCCGGCATGAATCGCTTTTGCTAATCGGTAGTTCATTCATCGGCTGCCAGGTTCAAGGACGTTAGTGTCTTTTTGAAGAAAAATGTTTCATGAATATTTCGCAATGGGGTTAAGGGGATAATTGTGAGACGGGCAGGGCCGGCTGATCAGTCGGCAATAATGGCACACTTATGCAGATTTGGAGGGAGGGCTGCGCAGAAAGCGACCAGCGTGGCTATCGGTAGAGAGCAATCGGATTCCGAGCCGCGACCGCATTCCGAGCTGCGGTCGGCGGGAGCGGTTGATCTGCTTATTTCGTGACGATGGATGGGATGGTTATTTAGTGACAGGCGCTTCGGTCAGGCGCAGGTCCGCTCGGCGGTAGTCACCAAGCCCTGCTCGAATGCGTACCGTATCAGTTCCGCCGTGCTGTGCAGTCCCAGCCGCCCTTCGATGGAAGCCTTATGATACTCGACGGTCTTGTGAGAAATATCGAGAAGTTGGGCGATCTCCTTCGCCGTTTGTCCCTCTGCCACGAGTTGGAGAACTTCGCGTTGACGAGCTGTCAGAGTGGCTCGTTCGGGTGTCCCGGCCGGTTTCGCCAAGCAGTTCAGGAGGTTCTCGGTCAGCAACGGCGTAACGTAGCAGTTCCCTTTCACCACTTCCCGGATCGCGGTGAGAAGCTCGGCGAGGTCGCATTGTTTGACGATATAGCCGTGTGCACCGGAGCGAAATGCCGCTCGAACGTACTCCGCGTCCCGATGGACGGTCAGGAAGATGAGCTTGACGTGTGGCATCAATTTCCGGATTTGGCTGGCAGCTTCAAACCCATTCATCGACGGCAGGTTCACCTCCAGAAGCACTACGTCGGGGTTAGAGCGCGCGCAGGTTTCAACCAGCTGCATGCCGTTGGTGGCCGATCCGGCGAACTCAAACTCTTCTTCCAGCAGCCTGGTGAAGCCTTCAATCACCAATGCGTGCTCGTCGGCGATGATAAAACGTGGTCTATTCATAGCGGTCCTCTACAACGCGGCGACCCGCCGCAACTCGTCTCTATCTCTTATTATTGATCCTGAAATGGCATGGGTGTTACCAGAATTTTGGTTACAGTACCTTCAGTACCATTCCGCGCTGCAACGGCCTTCACCGGAGTCATCTCGATGAGTACCAACGACGATGGCTGCGGTGCCTGGATCCGCCAAACAGAGTATTTTTATGCTGGTCGGCGCTGGGTAGAGCAATTGGTGTTCCAATCCCAATAGGTTGTCGCCGAATCCGTGCCCTACCGATAAAATGGCGCTCGATGCAGATTCAGTGTGGTGGACGATTTCAAAATCTACTTCACGGCGATGGTGACGCCATCCGGAGACCGCGCTTGGCCGATAGTAAGAGAAATGGGGACTTCCGGACCGGGCACCACTCCGGACGGCGCCACTGCGTTGACCTGCAACACGCCCGCAACCTCGCCTGGCGCGGGTCCCGCATATTGCACCACAGCGCTCACTCCGCCGATTGTGACCGATACAGGTTGCGAAAATACGCCACCGCGCGATCCGGTCACGCCGCCGGTGGCGCTGGCGGGCGTAGTCTGTCCCGCGCCGGTCCCGAAAATTTGAATCACGGTTCCGCGCGCGGCGGCGTTCGACGGCCCGTTCACCGAGCTGTCTTGATTCAGCACGGCTCCCTGGCCAACGCCAGTGGCCGCGCTGGTGAAGATGGCGGGCGCTGACGCCGCCAGTAACGCTCCCCACGATGCCGACTGGATTCCATTCCAGATCGCCTGTATCGCCGCCACGCCGCTGGATCCGGTTTCATACGGCACGATGAAATTCAACTGATAGGCGGACGCATAGATCAGCGGCGCCGGCGTTCCGTTAACCAATACCTCGGTCCCGTTCAGCTTGGTCGCGACGTTACCGTACCCGTCAAGCGTAAAGCCGGTTGGAGCAGTTCCCAACGCTGTTCCATCAATGGTGATGATCTCTCCGGGAGCGACCGCGGCCGGCGTTCCCGACGCCGAATTGACGATTGCCGCCATGGTCGGCGGACTTCCGAGGAACGGCGTCACCTGGAACGTAACCGGTACGGTGAGCGAGCCGTTACCCCACGTGAGGAGTATGCCGCCGTGGTAGACGCCCTGCGCCAGGTTCGCCGCCGCCTCGACAACGATGCCCCCAGGCGTCACTGCCGGCATCGCAGACTCCAGCGTGAGCCACGTCCCGCCGTCCGAGGTGGTGGCCGCCGCCGTGAACTCAACCGGCAGGCCACCCGGTCCTGCGACGTAAAAGACCTCGGATTGGCTCTGACCCACTGGTGCTGTAAGCGATAAATTTGCCGGCGTCGCAGTCAGGGGCGTTTGCGGTGGCGGAAGCCCGGCGACAACCAGATACACCAGAACCTGAGCGGACCCCATTCCTGGCGAAGTAATGGTGACGCTGCCCTGGTAATTACCGGGCGCAAGGCCGGCGGGATTCACACTCGCGCTGACAACTGAATTCGGAGCCTCCGCCGCGACCGACGCCGTCAGCCAGTTGCCGCCCGATTGCGTCGAGACGGAAGCCGCGACCGGATTGCCGTTCGATTGAACGGTGACGGATTGAGGGCTGGGCGCGCTGGTACCCGCCGAAAGCAGGAAATTCAAATATCCGGGCACCGTCTTGACCGCGCTTCCCGGAGGCGGAGGCGGCGGTGGAGGACCGAGGACCATCAGGGCCGCCGCGAGCGAGAGCGTGTTGGTGGGACCCTGAATGGCGATGGGGCACGAATAGCGTCCGTCTGGAAGATTCAGCCCGACCGGGTTCGCCGTGAAGGTCAGAGTGGCGGGCGTAGTCCCGCTGAGCGGCGCCGCTGTCAGCCAGTTTCCGCCGGCGCAGGGGCCCAAGTTCACGGTGAACGCCGCCGGTGTTCCATTGCTCGAAATGGAGAGCGTGCCGGGGAAGGGCGAGGGCATGTTCGCCCCGGCCTCGAAGAAGAAGCAACAATTGGAATCCGAAGCTTCAATCAGCGGGCCCGCGCTGACTGTCAACGCCGCATTGATTATCGAGGGCTGCGCCGCCAGGCCGGCCAAACCGGCGGGCACAGCCGGCATCAGGGTAACGGCCGCCTGGTACGCGCCGGGCCCCACACCGGCCAGATTCGGAACCAGGGACAGCGTCGAGGGCGCGGTGTCCCGGTCGGGTGAGACGGTGAGCCAAGACGATCCCGCGGGGGAAACCGAAACGTTGAACGAAAGATTGCCAAGTACGTTGATACTGGCAACCGCCGGCGGAGTCGTTCCGATTTGCCAGCTCCAGGAAACCGTTCCCGTGGAAATCGGCAACTGAATGGCAGGGGGAGCCGTTGTGACTGGAGTCGGGAGCAATACGTCAGCGTGTGGAGTGGACGGAAAGGGGCGATCGGTAAATGCGTATTCGAGCACGCGAATCGGCGCCGCGCTAACGATCTCCATCAGCGCGAACGACGTTGGTTTCACGAACGTGTTCGCTTGAAAAAAATAGAGCGTGCTGGCTGGGATAGTCAGCGTTTCAGGCGCAACCCCCGG
>JBDTAT010000710.1:0-3806 GCA_039924505.1 Bryobacteraceae bacterium | reverse complement strand
AACCGACGGCAGCCAATCCTCAAGTTCGTGGCGCACGCCGGCGAGCGTGGCTTGCGCGCCGATAAGGCGATGAACATCCTCGGCGTGAAAGTTTCCGCCCTCCGGGCTGATGAGGATGGAATACATCGCTTGCGCATCGCGCTCGGAAAAATCGAGCTGGCCTTGAGCCGGAAGCTTCGGGTATTTTGCGATCCCTACGATTAACGCGAAGCTGCGGGGGATGGTGACGGCCGGCGCCTTCGCCGTGTTGGGAGCGCTCTCTTCCTCGTATTTCAAGTCGCGCTGTTTGGGCGTCGTCTGCGCGAGGGACATAGCGAGGGGCAGGAACAGCAGCGCGAAGCCGATTTTCCGCATGGGTTACCTATGAGACAACTGAAACTCGTAGACTACCGGCCCAAACAACGGACCGGGGGACGCGACGACAAGCTGGTTCTCGTTTTGCAGGAAGAGCAGGCCGCGCGATCCGGCGGTGGGAAGCCCACGAAGATTGGAGGGCAACTGACCGGCTTCCGAAACCTGTTTAGGTCCGGCCGAGCTGTCGACGCAATCGCCGCGAGCCTTAAAAATAGTGTCGTCGCAGCGCGGGTGCATATCGGGCGGAGCGGCGCCGGGCGGCGGTGGAGGAGGCAGAGGCCGATAGGAGGGTCCGCCACCGGCGAGCGACAGCGGGCTGACCACCCAATAGAGAACGTCGTGGCCCGGCGGCCCAGTGACACGGAACCAGCCCTGAGTGGCGGGGACGATGTAATCGTGGCCGGATTGAACGCGATTCTGAACACCGGTATCCTGGCGCGGGAACAGTATCTCGTATTTGCCCGAAGTGCTGCGGTTCATGACGTAGAGATAGCCGTCGAAGTTGGCGGAGAAGCGGAAGCGTACGCGGTCGCCGCTCAAGAAAATGAGATTGGGATCGACGGCGCGCCATTGACCGTTCTCGCTGCGCTCAACCGCCAGCTTCATACGGTCTGGAGCGGGGTTCGATTGCGCCCACGCTGGGACGGCGATGAACACGGCGAGAGTGAATAAGGCTGACGATGCGGGACGCATACGCTATTCGTGCTTCAGCTTCAGGTCGACGATCAGAGACGCGCCGGGACCGGTTTGGCGGTTGACTACGTAAACGGCGGTTTCCTTTTTTTCTCCCGGCTTGGCGGCCGGCGTCGAATCGTCCACCTTTTCAAACACCAGGTCGCGGGAAATAAATCCGCTGCGAATGCGGCTGACCAGATCGTCGTCGATGGGCGCTTCATTTTTCGCCATCATAATCTTCAGGGGCTTCGGATGCTCCGGACCGGCCGGCGATGTTGCGGCGGGCGTCTCGCCATTCGCGCCACCGGCGCCGATGGAATAGATCAGTTTCTCGAAATCCATTTCCGGCTGGCGGCTTAAGACGAGAAAAAGCTTCTCTTCGCCCGCATTTTCGTCGAATGTAAATTGTCCCTGATTGCCGGGAGGGATCTGGTAGAGCTTCCCGCGCTCGACGCGATTATCGCCGCCGGAGATTTTGGGCGACGGAAATAGCGGCTGCCACTTGCCGCTGGAGCCGCGCATGACGATGTAGAGGTACGCGGAATCGTTGGCTTCCACGTTGAGGCGGATTTTGTCGCCGGAATGGAAGACCGTGTCGGGGTCTACTTCTTGAAACGAGTTGCCGTCGTGACGCTTCAGCACGCTGTAGCGCAGCCCAAGGGGGGCATTTGAATACGACGCCAGGACCACGGGAACGGTGGGGAAAGTCGTGGTTTCAGCGGGCTGGCTGGAGGCGGTCTCTGGGGTGGAGAGCTTGGGCGTGACGCGGCGGGCGGCGGTATGGCGCGGCGTGGTGGCGCGCGCGGCCGTTGCCGGTGTCTTGTGCGCGGTGCCGGATGGAGGCGGCGAATAAAACAATTCACGGGCGGTTAATCCGGAGGGTTGTTGAGCCCATGCGGCTCCGGCGATCGCTGCGAAGACGGCGATTTTCGTGGTCCAGTGATTCGACATTGTAGGCCTCCCGGCCTTCGATACCCGGCGGTTTATCGAACACCGCTCCCTTGCGGTCGCGGCTCGGTTTGTGGCCGATAGCACGGCTCGGTTTGTAGCCGGGGTTTCTACGATACCGATTTCTAACTGTAGTGTAGCTCTTGCGGTACTCAGATTCCTCCATTTGATAACGCGCGAAAACGGTGGCGGGAGGATCGCGGGCGGCGAAACTGAGCCGAATTGGGCGGGTTCTACGCTTATCAATCGTGATAGAGTCATTAGAAGTCGCGGAGGTGGCGGGTGTTCAAAAAAGTGTTTTTTAAGTGCGGACCAACGGTGGCGGTGGCCGTCGCCGCGATTCTGGCGGTGGAGACTTGCGCGCCGCCGCTAGCCGCGCAGCCCGAGATGAAGCTGAACCTCGTCATTGTGGAGGGCGACGGAGCGGTGAATAACATCCGCCAGCGCGTCAGCCGGGAACCGATTGTGCAAGTGGAGGATGAGAACCACAAGCCGATCGCGGGCGCCGCGATAACCTTCTTTCTGCCGGACCAGGGAGCGGGCGGCGTATTCGCGAACGGAAGCCACAGCCTGACCGTGATGAGCGATGCGCAAGGCCGGGCGGTGGCGCGCGGCATACGGATGAATCGCATGTCCGGCAAGTACCAGATCCGCGTGACTGCGAATTATAAAGGACAGACGGCCACTACCACCATCAATCAAACGAGCGTGGCGGCAGCGGTGGCGGCGGCGGGAATTTCGGCTAAGCTGCTGCTGATATTGCTGGCGGCGGGCGCGGGCGTGGCTACGGGCGCCGTGCTGGCGACGCGCGGAGGCGGTGGAAATACGAATACGGGAGCGGCGGCTTCGCCTACCGTGATCACTCCTGGAACGCCGACGGTGGGAGGCCCGCGATGAAATCGCTTGCGCTGCTGATTTTCGCCGGCTGTGTTGTGGCGGCCGATCTGCCGGTCTCGGGACCCGTGCTCGGTTATGTGCTGGATGGGTCGATCCATCGCGTTCGGCCAGTTCTCGGAATTCCGGGCGCGGCGGTGATGGGCCATCCGCTCGATGTTGGAGCGGACGTATATCAGGCGGTGTTTTCGCCCGGCGGCAATTATGTGCTGGCGTTGGCGGGAGACAGCCGCGCGCCGATGCTTATCGTGCCCAATCGGCCTGCGGCCGCGATCACCGGGGCGCAGGCGGCGCCGGACCAGATGGCGCTTAGCCCGCAGGGTACGGCCGCGGCGTTGTATTTTCAAAGCGCGGCGACAGTGGAGATTCTGACCGGACTGCCAGGCGCGGCGGCGGTGGCGCGGACGGTGGATGTTTCGGGAGTTCCCTCGGCGCCGGTGGCAATTGCCGTGAGCGACGATGGGAACGCATTGGTGGCGGTGGTGGGCGGCGACGCGCCGGCGCTATACGCATTCGCTTCGGACGGCACGATGAGCCGGGTGGCACTGAGCGAGACGGTTGCGGCGGTGGCGTTTCTGAATCGCGCGCAGGACGTGGTGCTGGGCGGCGTTTCCGATGCGTTTCTGTTGCAGGATGTTTTGGGCGCGCAGACGCTGACGGCTCTGGTAAGCGACGGATTGCAGAGTCCGGTGGCGTTGGCGGTGGCGGCCGATAATACGCGCGCGTTCGCTTTGAATTCAAACTTGAGCGGAGTAGTGACGCTCGATTTGGGCGGGGGTCCGGCGGCTCTGGCCGACTGCGGTTGCACGGCCACGGGCCTGGCGCAAATGAATGGGAACGCGACGTTCCGGCTGACCGATTACACGGGCGATCCGATGCTGGTTTTCGACGCCGGTGTTTCGAATACGCGCGTGCTGTTCGTCCCGCCGGCTGTA
>JBDTAT010000709.1:0-4420 GCA_039924505.1 Bryobacteraceae bacterium | reverse complement strand
TGGTCTTCGTGAATCACTCCATGCTGGACGTTCTTAGCGCCGCCACAATTCAGGAGTCCGGAAAAACCCTGGCGGTGGGAGTGTTTTCTCGGGAGCTCGACGGAAAAACGCTGACCTTCCAACACCGCGCCGGCGTTTTCCTCGACAAGCAAACGCACAGCACCTGGAATGTGCTTGGCATTTCGACCAAAGGACCGCTCGAAGGCAAGCACTTGAAGGCGCTTCCGCACGACGTGGCATTCGCGTTTGCGTGGCTGGCGTTCTACCCCAACACCATGCTGGTATCCGGCGCCGGGCCTATCGTCCCGGATGTGGGGGAGTCTCCATTTTCACTTCCGCAGAGCACGAATCCGGGAGCCCGGTACCCGTCGCCGGTTCCTCCCTCGGCGAACGTCAATCCCGCGCCCCGATGAATCGCCCCGTTCTTGGCTCAGAAGAATGAGCGCGCCGGGAGTGGTGTACGACACGAAAGTGGACGATCTATCCCGGGCTGAGCCGCGACCGGAGGGAGCGGTCCTTCGTAACTTACCGCCTCGAAAACGGCCTTTGGTTCGCCCGGTTCATCAAGAAGGACGTAGCGAATGGCCGCGGAGACAGGCTCCGTTCATGCCTAGCGCCCGCGCCGCCGAGTTTCAGCGCCTATCGGCAACCGCTTGCTGACGCGCGCGGCTCGGAATGGGCCTTCCGGGACGCGCGCGGGTTACACCGTGCAGATCTTCACGGCTTCGGCCAGCGACGTCATCGGATCGCGGGTCGGGATGAATTCATGGGCCATGTAGCCTGGAAAATTCAGATCGGCGATGGCGGTCGAGATGGCCTTCCAGTTTAGTTCCTGCGTATCGTCCAGTTCATGCCGGCCCGGCACGCCGCCGGTATGGAAATGCGCGATGTACTGGATGTTGTCGCGTATCGTGCGGATGATGTCGCCTTCCATGATCTGCATGTGATAAATGTCGTAGAGCAACTTCACGCGCGGCGAATCGACGCGCTTCATCACCTCAACGCCCCAGGCGGTGTGATCGCACTGATAGTCCTTGTGGTTTACTTTGCTGTTCAGCAATTCCAGGCAGATGGTGACGCCGTTATCCTCGGCGATTTTCTTAACCTGATTAAGTCCGGCCACGCAATTGTCTTTCGCTTCGGCGTCCGGCATGCCGCGGCGGTTGCCGGAGAATGTGATCACGTTGGGGACCTTGGCGGCGGCCGCGCGCGGAATATTTTCCTGCATTTCCTTGATCAGGCGCGCGTGATTCTCGGTGCGATTCCAGGCGTTGGGGATCGTGCCGGCGCCGGGGGTCATGGCCGGAACCAGCCCGTATTTCTGCACCGTGGGCCAGTCCTCATAGCCGACCAGATCGATACCGCTCAACCCCATGCGCGCGCCATTGCGGCACAGATCGTCGAGACTCATCTTGGCGTAGCACCAGCGCGCCACGGATTGCTTGATACGTCCAGCCGGGGCGGTCGCGGCGGAAATTTGTGCGGCGGATGCAGCGGCCAGTCCGGCCGCGGCGGTAGAAAGCGCGGTAGAAAACAATGTTCGGCGGGTCATGTCAGCATCATATCCCAAGCCGGGTGCGTTTCACGGGCGCTCACCGGCGTTACTCCGCCAGCGGATTCCGCCATTTCAAATTTGCGAACCGTCCGAAATCTCCGTCGGTGGAACACAGCGTCAGACCGTGCTCGATTGCCAGCGCCGCCATATGCGCATCGGGAACCAGGTTCCCGCCTCCGCCCAGGCCGGCAATCAGCGGCGCCAGCGCACGCCGATGATTTGCGGTCGGTTGCGGAATCCACACGTTCGGGCAACTGAGCCATCGCTCCACCTGTTTCCAAGCGCCATGTACGGATTCCGGGCGCTCGAAAATTCGCGGGTTCGTGACGATGCGCAGAAAGCCCAACAAACTCGGCCACGGGAATCCTACCTGAGCTGGTTCGTTCAGACGTTCGTCCAGCCACCGGCGCGCAGCCTCGTGCTGGGGCATGGAAGATACTCTTGCGTAGACCAGAAGATTCGCAGCAACCAGGATCAGTTGAAGTGTTCACCCTCCGCCGTGGCGAGCACACCCGCGATATCGTCGAGGCTGGCGGCAAAACAGCGCCCCAGGGAAACGGTCTCCTCCTGAAACGTGGCGGGCGGCGTCCCCATCTGGACCAGCCCCTCCCGCAGGGCGGCATTGACAACCTCTTTCAAGCCGCCGTTCCGCACCCGGCGGGCGCGGTCGAGCAGTGCGGCGACGTCATCGTCGAGTCTGAAGGTAATCCTCATACTTCATTTGACGGTGCGCAGGGGCCGCGCCGTTACTGCTCAATCGTAAACGCGAAGAGCGAATCGCCTGCGCCTACCAGCACATACTGCTGCCCGTCCAGCATGTAAGTCTCCGGGCCGTTGCTGACGCTCGAAGTAAGTCCGGCGTGCCACAGGATTTCCCCGTTCGCCGGATCGAACGCAATCAGATGCTGCGAGCTGTCGCCGGAAAACAGCAGTTTCCCCGCGGTGGTCAACATGCCGGTGGCGCCGCCGCCGGTTGGATAATGATGGGCCCAAACGGTCTTGCCGGTCTGGTAGTCGATGGCGCGCAGGGTTCCTCCGTAGGAATCGACGCCGCGTTCCGCGGCCGCGTAGCCTTCCGGATGCGGGTCCGTGTCGGTGAGGTAGAACTCGCTGAACGCCTCCGAAGTGCCCACGTAGAACAGGCCGGTTTGCGGATCGAAGCTCGGCGAGGGCCAGTTGGTGGCGCCGCCGGAGTTGGGAGAAACCAGCACGCCGTCCACCGTCGCCTCCTTGGCCGGATTCGGAATCGGCTGGCCTTTCGCGTCGATGCCTTTCGACCAGTTGATCGTGTCGATCATGGGGGCCGTCAGCAAATTCTTGCCGTTCGTCCGGTCCAACAAAAAGAAATAACCGTTGCGGCTGGCCTGCGCCAGCATTTTGCGCGGCTTCCCCTGGAACGTGCCGTCAATCAGAACCGGCGTTTGCACTGCGTCCCAATCGTGCGTATCGTGTGGCGACGCCTGAAAATACCAAGCCATTTTCCCGGTGTCGATATTCAGCGCCACAATGGAGCAGGTGAACAAATCCTCTCCCTCGCGCCCGCGGCCCGACTCCACCGGATTCGGGTTGCCCGTCCCCAAATAATAGAGGTGCAGTTCCGGATCGTAGGTGCCGGGACTCCAGGTCATGCCGCCGCCGTGCCGCATGGAGTATTCGCTCGGCCAAGTGTCCGCGCCCGGATCGCCTTTCTTCAGCGGCTCGCTCCACCATTTCCATTGCAGCGACCCGGTTTCCGGATCGCGCGCTTCGAGAAACCCAGGAACGTCGAGCGAATCGCCGCCCGTTCCCACCAGCACATGATTGCCGATGATAACCGGCGCTGGAGTCGAAAAATACTCCTGCTTCACGTCGGCGATTTCCACGTGCCAGCGTTCCTTGCCGGTGGCGGCCTCAAGCGATACCAGATAATTGTCCGGGGTCTCGAAGAACAACCAGTTGCCGTACATTCCCATTCCGCGGTTGCCGATGTGGATGCCGCCGCGCGTCTTCCAGTAGTAATGCCACAGGACGCGGCCGGAACGCGCGTCCACCGCGTATGCGTTATCGGGGTTCGCGAAGTAGAGAATGCCATTCACCATCAGCGGCGTCGCTTTGATGCTCGAAGGGCTGCCGGCGGACTCCGATGGAGCCGGCCCTTCTCCGCCCACGATGGTTCCGAAGCCGGGACCGGCTATCGCGCGCGTCACCCAGGCCAGCGTCAGGTGCTTGACGTTCGATTGATCTATCTGCGTCAGCGTGCTGAAGCGCCGGCCGGAATAATCGCCGTTGTATGTCGGCCACGCATTGGTGGCGGGTTTTGTCAACAGCGCCGGATCCAGCGTCTGGGCCGGCAGCGCGCCGGTGAGCAAACCGAAGCAAACAGGGAGCAAAATATAATTCATCTTCATTTCAGTGTCACCAGATAGGCCGTCAGATTATGAATGTCCGCGTCGGTATACTTCCGCAGCATCTCAGCGTGCGCTTTCAGCGGATCGTGAATTTCCACTTGCGGATTGGCGTCCGTTTCGCGGGTAAAGGAGTGATAGTCGCCATGCGCATCCGTCAGCGCAACGTTGAAATCGTCGACGCGGTCCAGCTTGCCATCGAACGATTTTCCCGACGGCAGCGTCACGGTTACGGTAACGGCGGTTTTGTCCGGCTCAGCGGACACCGGGGCGCCTCTTCTGCCCCGGCGGCTCCCGCGCGGCATCAGGAACTTATCTTGCAGCGTCACCGGATCGTACCGGCTCCCAATGCCTTTCAGGTCGCCCGTCACCGAGTGGCAGGTGTTGCATTTTCCCGCGCCGTTGAAATACTCTTCGCCCGCCTGGGCATTCCCCGTCACGATATTCAGAATTTGATACCCGCCGCGCGAAGCGGCTTCCT
>JBDTAT010000708.1:0-7324 GCA_039924505.1 Bryobacteraceae bacterium | reverse complement strand
CCATCGGCTACCTCCGCGTAAGCGCCGATCGGAACCTGACACCCTCCGCCGAGCGCGGCCAGCGCCGCTCGTTCGGCCGTAACCGCCGCGCGCGCGCTCGCGTCATCGAGTTGCCGGCACAGCTTCGTCACGCGGCCACGGTCGTCGCGCGTTTCAACCGCCAGCGCGCCTTGGCCCGGCGCGGGGAGTATCAGTTCCGCCGGAATCAACTCCGCGATCCGGTTCTCCCATCCCAGCCGGCCGAGCCCAGCCGCAGCCAGCACGATGGCGTCATACTTCCCCTCATCGAGCTTCCGGAGCCGCGTGTCCACGTTACCGCGCAGCGTTTCAATTTTCAGATCCGGCCGCAGAGCGAGCAATTGCGCCGCGCGCCGCAGCGAACTGGTGCCCACCACCGCGCCCTTCGCCAGCTCGTCCAGCCGCTTACCGACCAGCGCGTCGCGCACATCCTCGCGCTCTGGAATGGCGGCCAGCGTCAGCCCGCGCGGTGTTTCCACCGGCAGATCTTTCAGGCTGTGAACCGCCACGTCGATTTCACCCGCCAGCAGCGCGTCCTCGATTTCCTTGGTGAACAGACCCTTTCCACCAATCTTCGAGAGCGGCGCATCGGTGATTTTGTCGCCCGTGGTCTTGATCACTTCAATCTGGCACGTCTCGCCCAGCGCGCCCAGCCGCGCTTCAATCCAGTGAGCCTGCCAGAGCGCCAGTTGCGATCCGCGCGAACCGATCCTGATCATTCAATCTCCCAGCCGGAACAGCTTGCGGATGACGGTCGCGAAATGAATGCCGTCGGGGTCGGCCGCGCGGCGGCGCAACTCGGAAATTGGGCCATGCGCGATTTTGTTCACGATGCCGCGCGTCAGCGCGTCAACCGCCTGTTGCTGCTCCGGAGTCAATCCCGCCAGCTTTCCGCGTACGCGATCGAGCTCGGCGGTGCGCAAAGCCTCAAGTTGTTCCTGCAGGCTCACGATAGTCGGCGCAATTTCGCGCGCCTTCAGGCGGCTCACCATCCGCTCCACTTCTTCGCGGATGATATCTTCGGCTTGCCCCGCGATCTCCAGGCGCCCGGCCAGATTCCGCTCCACCACTTTCCCCAGATCGTCGATGTCGTACAGGAAGACGTTGTCCAGTTCGTTCACCGCCGGCTCGATGTTGCGCGGCACGGCGATGTCGATTAAAAACATGGGTCGGTTGCGCCGCCGCTCCAACACGCGGCGCATGTCCGCTTTCTTCAGGATGTAGTGCGGGGCGCTGCTCGACGTGATGACGATGTCGATCTCGGGCAGCCGTTCCAGCATTCGATCGTAGGGAACAATCTGGCCTTCAAACAGACTGGCCAGTTCCGCCGCGCGCCCGGGCGTGCGGTTGGTTACCAGAATCTCGACCGCCCCGGCGCGGCGCAGATGGCGCGCGGTCGATTCCGACATTTTCCCCGCGCCCACAATCAGGACTTTGTTGTCGTTCAAGGAGCCGAAAATCTCGCGTGCCAGTTCCACCGCCGCAAAACTGACCGACACCGCGTTCTGCCCGATTTCCGTCTCCGACCGCACGCGCTTGGCCACGTTGAATGCGCGTGTCAGCAGCAGATCCAGGAATCCGGTCACCGCGCCCTGTTGCTTGGCGACGGCGTAGGCGGTTTTCAACTGGCCGAGAATTTGCGGCTCGCCCACCACCATCGAGTCCAGGCTGGACGCCACCCGGAACAGATGCTGGATGGCCTCGCGTCCGTCGTAGTGATAAAGATACGGCGCGACGAAATTGCGGTCCATTTGACGCGTGTCGGCGAAGAACTGCTCGATGGAGGCGCGCGCGCCGGGTTGGTCGTTGGTGGTGACCGCGACTTCCACGCGGTTGCACGTCGAAAGAATCAGACCTTCCAGCAGTCCCGGCCGCCGCCGCAAATCGTCCAGCGCCTGCGGCAGCAGTACTTCCGGGAATGCCAGGCGCTCCCGCACTTCCACCGGAGCGGTTCTGTGATTCAGTCCTGTAATGAGAAAATTCATCGGACTAACAACGGCTGCAAGCCGACATGCGCCGCCCAGGTCACCGCCGAGCATCCCAGCACCGTCAGCGCCATCACCGCCGCTTTTCTTCCGCGCCATCCCGCCGTGGCGCGCAGGAAAATCATCACCAGGCACAACGCCCACGTGAAAAAGGAAAAAGCGATTTTCGCGTCCCCGAACCAGCGCGTTCCCAATTCGATAAACGCCCACGTGGTTCCGGCAATCACGCCCAGCGTGAGAAACGCGAAGCCGAATGCCATCGACCGCGTAATCAAATTGTCCAGCGTCGCCAGCGGCGGCAGCCGGTCGAAAAACGTGCCGCGCCGCTTGGTCTTCAACTGCCGCTCCTGTACCAGGTAGAATACCGACGCCACCGCGGTCAGCAGCAGCGCGGCGCAGCCCAGCAGCACCAGCAGAACGTGCAGCACCAGCCACGCGTCGCGCAGCGTCGTGTTCTGCCAGGTGGCTACCGGCCGCTCCATCGCCGCCACTTCCGCCATCAGAAATACCAGCGGGAAAATGCAAACCGAAAGGCTGGTGAACTGATAGCGCCAGTACACCAACAGGAACAGCGCGGCGATCAGAAACGCGCACAGCGAAGTAGATTCGTAAAAATTGTACACGGGAAGCTGTCCGTACCACATCGCCAGATCCACAATCGAAACCAAGTGGAGCACCGCGCCGACGCAGAACGCCGCCAGCGCCGCACGGAACAGCCGCGCCTGCAAACGCAACCCGATCAGCAGCGCGTCCAGCAGGCCCACGGCATAGAATCCGGTGGCCACGCGCAGCCAGAAAATACTGGTTTCCCGCATGGAGAGGAGAGTCTCATCCAAGTATATCGTGCCCGTAAGACGGCCCAAGTGCTTCCGCTATACTGAGGGAAGCTTTGCGCATGCGGTAATGCTCCCATCCAGTTCCGGCTATTTCATCTTCCTGCTGGGAATCTTCTTCCTGTATTGGCCGCTGGCCCGGGTGCGATTGCTCGCTCTCGCGCTGGTTCTGTTCGCCAATTATTTTTTCTACGCCAAATGGGACCTCTTCTATCTCGCGCTGATTCCCATCGCGTCGTTCTGCGATTTCCTGCTCGCTCTTGCCCTCGACCGCTCCAAGAACAAGCCCCTCCGCCGTCTACTGGTGACCCTAAGCATCCTGATGAACGTCGGCATTCTCGCCTCGTTCAAGTACATGCCGTTTTTCCTCGGCAACTACGCGCGCATCTCCGGCCACGCCGCGCCCGCCTGGCACTGGACCTTCCCTCTGGGCATCTCCTTTTACACCTTCCAGGCCCTGACCTACACCATCGATGTGTATCGCCGCGACGCGCGCGCCACTTCCAGCCTGCTCGCCTATCTCTGTTCGGTTTCGTTTTTCCCCACCACGCTCGCCGGACCCATCACGCGCGTAGCCGATCTGATTCCGCAGTTTGAGCGCAAGGACAAGACGCTCGCCCCCTCCGATGGCGGACGCGCGCTGTTCCTCATCGGCCTCGGCCTGATGAAGAAGCTGCTGATCGCCGATTATCTGGCCGACAATCTGGTGAATCGCGTCTTCGATTTCCCGAATCTTTATACCGGCGCCGAAGTGCTGATCGCGGTTTACGCCTACACGCTCCAGATTTATTATGATTTTTCCGGCTACACCGATATCGCCCGCGGCTCGGCGCAACTGCTCGGCATCAAGCTTCCGATCAACTTCAACATGCCCTACGCGGCCGCCAACGTCGCCGATTTCTGGCGCCGCTGGCATATCACGCTCTCACACTGGCTGCGCGATTATCTTTATTTCTCGCTTCCCGGCCTGCGCTCCAAGTGGAAAGTCTTCACGTATTGGAACCTGATTCTCACCATGGCGATCGGCGGGCTGTGGCACGGCGCGAGTTGGAATTTCGCCATTTGGGGACTGCTGCACGGCATCGGCCTCGCCGTCACGCATTTCTGGCAGACGCTGGTCGGCCGCGAGCCGGTAAAGGGCTTCCGCAAATTCGCCGGCATCTTCTGCACCTTGCAGTTTGTGTGCTTCACCTGGATTTTTTTCCGCGCGCCCACGCTTTCCGCGGCATTTGCGATTCTGGCGCGCATCGGATCGCTCACCGTCTCATTCGCCAATATCTCCGCCGGAGTGGCCGTCGTGTTCGCCGTTGCCGCGCTGGCGCACTATACGCCCAAGCGCTGGTTCGAGGCGTCCGTCAATCTCTACGTCCGCACGCCATTTTATGTGCAGGCAACCGCCATGGCGGCGCTGCTGCTGGCCATTGAGTATCTGGCAACCAGCGGCGCCGCGCCCTTCATCTACACTAATTTTTAGGCGGCAACTTTTAGGCGATGGATAAAAACAAAATTCGCACCGAACTCCTCGCCAAACCCCCGGCGCGTTGGACGCCCTATCCGGCCAAAACGACGCTCGCCATCGCGGCGTTTCTCTGCCTGCTGGCGCTGCCCGCTGCCGTTCCCGCGCTCAGGAATTACAAAATTCTCGACTGGTCCGCCGTTCCATCCGTTCTCGATTTTCCGGTGCATAAAAGCTCATCCGCGCCGATCGCGGAAGAGCAGGCGCGCTTGAAACCCGATATCGAATCGCTGACGCCGAGGCCCGAAGGCGTCGTCGATCCGGCCCGCAATCTGGACCATTTCTACGCGGCGCTGCTAGCGACCGAACGGCGTGAACCAGGCGCCGTGACGCGCATCCTGCACTACGGCGATTCGCCGACCACCGCCGACCTGATCACCGCCGACACTCGCGCCTTGCTACAGGAGCGTTTCGGCGACGCCGGCCGCGGTTTTTGCCTCATCGCCAAGCCCTGGGCGTGGTACAGCCACCGCGGCGTCGAAATGTCCGCCTCCGGATGGAAGATCGACGTCGCCATGCAACCTGAAGTACGCGACGGCCGGTTCGGTCTTGGCGGCGTCAGCTTCCGCGGCGTGGCCGGCTCCGTTGCGCAATTCACTCTCCGCGACCACGGCCATACCAGCCTCGAAGTCTCCTATCTGGAGCAGCCCGGCGGCGGCGCGTTCTCCGTCTCGGCCGGCGATAAGGCGCTCGGCACAGTCGCTACCGCCGGCGATATCACCCAACCGGGCTTCGCCGCGTTTGATATTCCGTCCGGCGCCAATCGTTTCACTGTCCGCGTCACCAACGGCCCGGCGCGGCTGTTCGGCATTGAGTTTCGCAAGCCGGGGCCGGGCATCGAATATAACAGCCTGGGCGTGAACGGCGCCTACGTTTCTATTCTCGCCCGCATGTTCAACGCCCAACACTGGTCGCTCGAGCTGCGCCACTACAATCCGGATCTGGTCATCGTCAACTACGGCACCAATGAAAGCGTCTACCCCAAGTTCGTCGACCTTGCCTACTCCAAGCAGATGACCGAGGTGGTCCGCCGCCTGCGCGCCGCGCTGCCTGACGCGTCCATTCTGGTGATGAGTCCCATGGACCGCGGCGAGCGCGATGCCGGCGGCGGCATCGCCACCGTGCCGGTCCTCCCGCGCCTGGTTTCACTGGAGCACCAGGTCGCCACCAACACCGGTTGTGCGTTCTTCAATACTTTTGAGGCGATGGGCGGAACCGGCACCATGGGCCGCTGGTACGACGCCGAGCCGCGCCTGGTCGGGGCCGATTTCATTCACCCCATGCCCGGTGGCGCCAAGATCGTCGGGACCCTCCTCTATAAGGCGTTGCTGGACGGTTACAATAGGTACAAGATGAGGCAGCTTGCGCAGCCCGCCAACTCGTCGCCTCCGTCCGAACGCCCGTCGGAAAAGGACCGGCCCGTGGCTCAGCGTTAAGGTTAATGCGAACATATCTCGCCGCCATCGCCGCCGCGTTTCTCCTCTCGGCCCCGTCGGGCGCCGATACTCCGAACGTTACTTCACCCCCCGCCACCGCCCCGTCGAAGCCGGCTGCATCCACCGGGAAAAAGAAGGCGAAAAAAATCGCGCGTCGCCGCGGCCGCATCAAAACCACCGCCGCCCGTGCCCCCTACGTCAGCCCCGCCGTTCGCGCCAGGGCCGTCGCCGTGGTCAACGACGACGCCTCGCAAGGCGCCTCCATCCCCATCGACGACCCCGCCGCCCTGGTTCCGTTTTTCGAACAGCTTTTCCGTCAGCAAAGCGGAGAAACCGGCGGTCTGCTCCACATCCTCCAGTACGGCGATTCGCACACCGCCGCCGATACGTGGACCGGCGAACTCCGCACCCGCTTCCAGTCACGTTTCGGCGATGGAGGCAGCGGCTATTCCTTCGCCGGCCAACCCTGGTCCAGTTACCGCCATCTCGACCTGAGCACCGGGTCTACCGCCGGCTGGAGCGTAGAAGGTCTGGCTGGCCATCCGGGCGATGGATTGTACGGGCTGGGAGGCGTCAGTATGAGCGTCTCGCGCCCGCATGAGAGCGTCTATCTCGTCGTCGAATGCCAGCAGCTTGAGTTGTTCTACCTCCAGCAGCCGGGCGGTGGGGCCGTGCAACTCTACGACAACGGGTCGCCCGTGGAGCGCATCTCGACCGACGGCGAATCCGGTCCCGGCTATTACCGCTATCTGACCACTGCGGGATCGCATCGCTTCGAGTTGGAGACGCTCGACCATGGCCCGGTCCGGCTGTTCGGTTGGGTGGCGGAGAACTCCGGCGGGATCACCTACGACCCGCTCGGCATCAACGGCGCGCAGGCCTCCATCGTGTTCAACTGGGACCAGCAGCTACTGGCCAGCAACATCGCCCGCCGCAATCCCGCCCTCATCGTGCTGGCGTACGGCACCAACGAAGCCGGCGATCGTGAGTGGACGCCCGAAAGCTATCGCGAGATGTTCAGCGCTCTGCTCCAACGTTTTCGCCGCGACGCGCCCACCGCCTCCATCCTCGTGATGGGACCGCCCGACCGCTATATCCGTACGCACGGCCGCTGGTCGGCCATGCAGAATATCGGCATGATCGTCGAGGCGCAGCGCCAAGCCGCCCTCGCCAACCAGTGCGCCTTCCTCGATGTGCGCGAAATGATGGGAGGCAAAGGCTCAATGCAGCAATGGGTGACCGCCGGCATGGCCCAATACGATCACGTCCATTTCACCGGCCCCGGCTACCGGCTGCTCGGCGATACGATCTTCGGCGATCTGATGACCGAGTACCGGACGTTCGTAACAGCGCGCCAGCAGTGGGTGGCCGGCCAGTCCTCACCCGCCGCCACAGCCGGGAGCAATTCCGCCGGGAGCAATTGAGTCGGCTCGATTGTATCAGTTGCGCAACCACTCCAGAACTCGGCAGTGTCCGCGACCAACTCGTGAAACAAGGCGGCCGTACAGTCACCGGCCGTAGGATTCGGCGCTACCC
>JBDTAT010000707.1:0-4694 GCA_039924505.1 Bryobacteraceae bacterium | reverse complement strand
CGCTGGCCACCTTACTGAAGATGGTGCTGATGTTGCCAGCAACGGCCGGCATGATCGCGCCAGCGGCTACGGCCACAAACCCTGCCATCAAGGCGTACTCGATGAGGTCCTGACCTTTGGTGTCGTTCCAGATTCTCAACTTCAAAACCAGGTTGGAAATACGTGTCATTATTTTATTTCTCCTCTCCCTTGCAACAGGATCTTCCGTTGCTAAAGTGAATTTATCATCGAACCGGGAAGCGAAGAATCAGCCGTACTCCTTAGTTGGATACTTAAAAACGACTCACGGATTTCAAACCTCGGGTCTGGCCCATCCCCCCACAATGTGGGTAGACATATCCGTTTGGTGGGAGGCGGGGGCGAAAGTAGTAGGGGTACGCTGTACGCAAGCGGAGGCCCGATAGGGACTGAATCCCGCGGCCGAGGGCCTGGGCGCGATGGGGCTGCCTCGATAGAATGGTAATCGTGATCCGGACCGAAGAACAACTGGAAGAGTTACTGAGCCGCCCGTCGGCGGACGATATCGCGGCCCTGGCGCGGATGGATGGCGATCTGGTTGTGCTGGGCGCGGCCGGAAAAATGGGACCTAGTCTGGTGCGGCGGGCGGCGCGCGCGCGGCGTGAATCCGGCAGGCCGGGACAGGTGATTGCCGTTGCGCGATTCAGCCAGGCATCGCTGGCCACTGGATTGGAACGCGATGGCGCCCGCACCGTCGCCGCCGATTTACTCGACGCTCGCCAAGTCGCCGCGCTGCCGGACGCGCCCAACGTCGTATTCATGGTCGGCCGGAAGTTCGGATCGACGGGCGACGCGCCGCTCACCTGGGCGGTAAATACCTGGGCGCCGGGCTTGGTCGCGGACCGCTACGCGGATTCCCGGATCGTGGCGTTTTCGACAGGGAATGTCTATCCGTTCACGGCCCCCGATTCGGGCGGACCGGACGAACGGACGCCGCCCGAGCCCGTTGGAGAGTACGCGCAATCCGCTTTGGCGCGGGAACGGATCTTTGAGTATTTTTCGGCGCACCGCGGCACGCCGGTGGCGATTCTCCGGCTCAATTACGCCATCGATCTGCGCTACGGCGTGCTGCTCGAAATTGGACGCAAAGTGTTCGCGCGGCAACCAGTGGATTTGACGATGGGCTACGTCAATGTGATTTGGCAGGGCGACGCGAACTCCGCCTGCCTGCGATCGTTCGATCTCTGCTCCTCGCCGGCGCGGATCTTGAATCTCACCGGCGCCGGAACCCTGGCGGTGCGCGCCCTCGCGGTCGAGTTCGGCCGGCGTTTCGGAATCGAGCCGTTGTTTCAAGGCGAGCCGGCTCCGGTTGCTTTGCTGAGTAACGCGGCCGAATACCGCCGCCTGTTAGGCGAGCCGTTGATGGATCCTGCCGCGATGATCGGTTTGGTGGCGGACTGGATTCAAGCTGGCGGAAAAACGTGGGACAAGCCGACGCACTTTGAAGCGGCTGACGGCAAGTTCTAATTTAGAAAGTATGTCCGGTAGAGCGTGTCGCGCTGCTTCGGAATGAATCCAGCGTCGCGGATCAGGCGGCGCAATTCTTCCTCGCTGGCGCGGTGATGCGCGCCGGCGGCCGAGACGACGTTTTCTTCAATCATGATGCTGCCGACGTCGTTGCCGCCGAAGCGCAGGCCCACTTGGCAGGTCTTCAGGCCCGGCGTCACCCAGGACGACTGGATGTTCAGAATGTTGTCCAGGTAGAGGCGCGAGATGGCCAGCGTTTTCAAGTATTCGACGGCGGTGGCTTCTTCCTTGACGAAGCGGCCGAGCGAAGTGTTTTCGCGCTGGAACGACCACGGGATGAACGCCGTAAACCCGCCGGTGTCTTCCTGGATCTGGCGGACGATATCGAAGTGGTTCATGCGCTGTTCCATCGTTTCGCCGCAGCCAAACATCATGGTGGCCGTGGTCCGCATTCCTAGCGCGTGCGCCGTGCGATGCACCTCGATCCAATCTTCGGCGGACGATTTCAGGCGGCTGATGCGGCGGCGCACTTCGTTATCGAGAATCTCCGCTCCGCCTCCGGGAATCGAATCGAGTCCCGCGTCGCGCAGCCGGGCGATTGTGTCGCGCAATGAGAGGCCGCTGACTTGCGCGATGTTGACAATCTCGGGCGCCGAAAAACAGTGGCACCAGATGTCGAAACGCTTCTTGATGGCGCGCAGCAGGTCTTCGTACCACTCGATTTTCAGCTCCGGATGCAAACCGCCCTGCATCAGAATGCCGGTGCCTCCCAGGTCGAGGGTCTCCTGGATTTTTTCGAAGATGACTTCGTGCGGGTGGATGTAGCCTTCGGCGTGGCCCATGGGCCGGTAGAACGCGCAAAAGCTGCAATATTCGGTGCAGAAATTGGTGTAGTTGATGTTGCGGTCGATGATGTAGCTGACGACGCCGTGCGGGTGGAGCTTGCGGCGGACCGCGTCGGCGGCCATGCCGATACCGGCCAGATCGTGGCTGTTGAACAGATCGAGAGCTTCCTGGCGGGTCATCATGCGGATACGCTTTCCGGTACGCCGAGCGGGTCTAACTGCGCGGCCTGCCGCAAAAACAGATCCATGCCGGCATATTCCTTTTCGCCCAGGTCGAAAACGATGTTGCGGGTTAGATAACGATGCGCGGCGGCGGCCGTGACTCCGCGCGCGGCGTGCTCGGCGCGAACGATGTCGTCGATGTGTTCGAGACCGAACCGGTGCGAACCGGTAAACGCGCGTTCGCGCTCATCAGTCCAGACATTCTTCGCGCCCGCCCACACGGCGAAGACCATCGGCAGCCCGGTCATTTCCGTCCATTCGGCGCCGAGGTCGAGCGAGCGGAAAGGAATCTCTTCCGGGTCGAGACGCAACGCGGGATCGCCAATAAGAAGCGCAGCGTCGGCCTGTTCCAGCATCGGCGAAAGATCCGCGGGCAGCGAAATCAGCCGCGGTTCGGCCCCATAACGCTGCGCGAGCACGATGCGCGCAAGCTGCACCGATGTGCGCGAGCCGGAGTCGGTGGCGAGCGTCTGGATGCGGCCGAACGGAACTTTGGAAACCAGTAAAATGCTGCGGACCGGGCCGCGGCAGGCGATTCCAGCGCCGCGGAAGATTTTCAATTCTTGGCGTAGCAGATGGGCCACCGGAACAATCCCAATATCGGCCGAGCCACCCGCCAACCGGTCGGCGCAGACCGCAGGTAGAGCGAACGATAAATCGAAGAAATCGCGCTGCGGTCCGTGGAGCATTCCCCACACCAGCGGGACCGTGTTCAAATAGCTGACCGCACACACGCGCGGCTTCGTCGGTGAAATTTGCTGGGTCAAACACCAGTGTAACATTGGGGAGGGTAACCGGGCCGCGACCTTCCACGAATCGCAACCGACTTTCCACGAATCGCAACCGGGCCTGGGCGCCCTCTGGGCACGTGAGGGAGCGGTTGGTATGGTTATTCCCCGGCAAACCCCAATAGAGGAGACCGAAATGCGAATTACGGCAGTGGTTTTGTTGTGGATCGCGCTGGCGGGCTGTGAGAACGACAAGAACACCGTGAAGACGCCGGTGCCGCAGACGCCTGCGCCGTCGAACGTTTTGCCGGCGCGATAGACGTCTACAGTTCCGTTACGCGGTGGATGGATTTCGGGTGGTTCCAGGCTGCCGGTTGAATCTCCATCCCGAAACCGGGCGATTCCGGGACTTCGATGAAACCGTCTTTCGGAGCGATGGGATCGACCAGCATTTTCGGCCAATCCCATTCGTAGAATCGCTGGCAGCTTTCCTGAATCCAGACATTCGTCGATGCTGTGGTGAGGTGGGTAGCGGAATAGAACAGCAGCGGACCGCCGGCAGTGTGCGGCGCGATGGGCAATTCGTGGGCGTCGGCCATCGCGGCGATCTTGCGGGCTTCCGTGAGACCTCCGCACCAGCACATGTCGAACATGATGAAGCGGGCCGCGCGCGCGTCCAGTAACGACTCGAACTGAAGCTTGCCGGCGACGCGCTCGCCGATGGTGAGAGGCAGCGGCGTGGAATCCGCGAGACGGCGGTAGTCGGCGAAGTTGCCCGGCAGCAGCATGTCCTCGAGCCACATGGGCTTGTATGGCTCCAGCGCTTTCGCGATGCGGGCCGCCGCGGTAAGGTTCCAGTTGGCATGAAACTCGATGGCGATGTCGATCTTATCGCCGAAAACGTCGCGCAGTTTCCGGACCGGAGCGAGGCCTTCTTCCAGATCCTGCGGCGTAACGTACTGGTGGCGGTTGCGGGCGGCGGCGCTATCGAACGGCCAGATCTTGAGGGCGTGAATGCCGCGGGTGTCGATGAGCTCCCGCATGATTTTTTCCGGCTCGCGGTTGAAATCGTACTTGTAGGGAAAGCAGGTGTTGTAGAGGCGGACGCGCGGATTTGCCTTGCCGCCGATGAGCCGGTAGACGGGCGCGTTCAGCGATTTTCCCAGCAGATCCCAGAGCGCCAGGTCGATGGCGCTGAGCACGCGCATTTCCGTGCCGCCCGAGATTTGAAAATCGAAGGCGCGATAGAAGTCCGCCCAAATGCGCTCGATGTCGCGCGGATCTCGGCCGAGCAACATGCGCGCCGCCATCGAGTGGATCATTTCGGCTTCCACCGGATTGCGCGGATAGGTCTCGCCAAGCGCCTGGATTCCGTTGTCGGTTTCAAGACGCACCCAGGTCCAGTGCGGCCAGA
>JBDTAT010000706.1:0-3583 GCA_039924505.1 Bryobacteraceae bacterium | reverse complement strand
GAGTTGCCTATTTTAGCGATGCTTTTTATGAGGCCAACGGAGTTGCCACCATCGGCAAGGAATTCGAACACTTCGCAAACCGTCAACGCGTCCCTTTCTTTGGGGTGCATGCCGCAACTGCTACGCGCCTGGCAACGGAAGGGTTTGTCACAACGCTTGAACTCCGCAGGAGTCCCCTCAGTTTTCCGCTCGACCGGGAGCTCTATTTTGACCCGCTCTTTACCCGGCACAAAAGGATCGCTGCCGCTCAGGTAACCTCCTTTGGAGCAGATTTGGTGCATATCACGGGGCCGGGAGACGTGGGTATTCTTGGTGCTTGGGTCGCCCACGGTTTGCGGCTTCCCTTGGTCGCCTCCTGGCACACGGACTTGCACAAGTACGCAGAAAGGCGCTTGGACCGAATGCTCCACTGGATGCCGCCGCGATTGCGTTCGAATATCAGCGCTGCCGCTGAGCGCCGCTCCCTGGATGCCTTGCTCCGCTTCTATCGCATGGCGCGGCTCCTCATGGCGCCCAACCAGGATATGGTTGATGTTCTGCGGCAGCGCACTGCGAAGCCCACCGTACTCATGCCTCACGGTGTTGACGCGGCGCTGTTTAGTCCCGAGCGCCGTGACCGCCGGGATCATCTATTTATCCTCGGCTACGTCGGCCGATTGACGCCCGAGAAAAACCTGCGCGCGCTCGCCGGGATCGAACGGGCGCTCCTCGATTGCGGACTGCGGGATTTTCGTTTGGTTCTCGTGGGCGAGGGTAGCGAGCAAACCTGGCTCAAAACGAATCTCCGCCGCGCTGAGTTTCGAGGGACTCTGCGAGGGCCAGCACTCGCGCGGGCATTCGCCGATATGGACGTCTTCCTTTTCCCATCGGGAACCGATACCTTCGGCCTTGTGGTTCTGGAAGCCATGGCGTCGGGTGTGCCAGTTATTGTAGCGCCCGGGGGGGGCCCTCAAAACCAAGTTCGGTCGGGCCACACTGGATTTGTTGCATCCACTCCAACGGATTTCGCGCAGCGCATACTGGAACTCAGAAACGATCCCTTCTTGCATTCACGCATGCGCCAAGCTGCGCGGCAACACGCTTGCTCCGCGACGTGGGACAAAGTCTTCTTAAGCGTTTACGAAAGCTACGACAAGGCGCTGAATCGGGACATCGAGAAAGCGGAAAGCAGATGAGCGTCGACACACAGGCTTGTGATTTCCGCATTAGGTCGGAACTCATAGCGGAATCCGATACGCACCAAGCGCCGCGACTGAATCGAACCCGGCAACCTCAGGTTAAAGACAGCGCCGCTGAGATCGTCTTCCTGGAGTCGTTGTCCCGCGTTAATCACGTTGAAAACGTCGGCCGATACTGCAACTCTGCCGATCGGAAGCGCGAACTGCCGGCTTACCCGAAGATTCCAGTTGATCGCATACTGAGAGCGGTTACCGCCCTCGGGGCTCTCCCGCACCGTTGTCGCCACGAGGAACGGGCCTTGAGGGAGGTCCGTCATGAGTAAGGGGTTGCTAAACAATAAACTGTACAAATCATGAAAGATAAATTATGTTTTATGTAGTGGCGCGGACTGTCTCACCTGCTTCATCGGAGAAGACCTGGATGAAGGTTTTCGGAACCCTGAATGAATATCAGGCCTGGCTGTTTGTGGGTCAGAGGGCACTCGATCTGGGGCGTGGCGGAATCACTCGTCTGGCTAGCCTGACGGGCATGTCGCGAGTGACTATTACCCAGGGAGTGAAGGATCTCGGCACCGGGAAGTTAAGAAGCGCTGCTTCGGGCCGCGTGCGGAATCCCGGTGGGGGGCGGAAGAAAGTGGAGGATGGCGATCCGGCGTTGCTGCGTCGGCTGAAAGAGATCGTCGAGGAGAACACGGCGGGCGATCCGATGAGCGCGCTGAAGTGGACCAGCAAATCCACGCGGACGATCGCCCTGGAACTGACGCGGTCGGGGCACCCGATCAGCAGCGTCACAATCGGGCGTTGTCTGGAGGACATGGGCTACACGTTACAGGCGAACGTGAAGACTCGCGAAGGAGCGCAGCATCCGGATCGTGACGCGCAGTTCCGATATCTGAACCGGCAGGTGAAGAACTTCCGGCAGGACGAATCTCCCGTAATCTCCGTGGACACGAAGAAGAAGGAACTCGTCGGAGCCTTTAAGAATGCGGGTCGCAGATGGCTTCCTCAAGGCAAGGCCGACGAAGTATCCGTTCACGATTTTCCGCACCTCGGCGAGGGCAAGGCAATTCCATACGGCACGTACGACATTGCCCGTGACAGAGCGGTGGTCAACGTCGGGGTGACACACGATACCGCCGAGTTCGCCGTCGAGAGCATCCGGCGCTGGTGGCGGCTGGATGGGAAACGACACTACCGAGGAGCGGAAAGATTGCTGATCTGCGCCGACAGCGGTGGCAGCAACGGCAACCGGCAGCGCGCCTGGAAACTCCATCTGCAGGCGCTCAGCGACGAAACGGGCATGGCCATAACGGTCTGCCACTACCCGCCCGGCACCAGCAAGTGGAACAAAATTGAACACCGGTTGTTCTCCTTCATCAGTCTGAACTGGCGAGGCAAGCCCCTGCTCAACTTTGAAACTGTTGTCAACCTTATTGGCGGTACGCATACGCGAAGCGGCCTCAAGGTCAAAGCCGTGCTGGACACCAATCAGTACGAGACCGGCGTAAAAACTCCCGACGAAGAAATCGACAAATTACGGCTCAAACGGCATAAGACTCACCCCAACTGGAACTACACCCTGCTGCCTCGTCACTCGTGATTCACAATCGCGACATCGTACATATTATTGTTTAGCAATCCCTTAGTCGCTCAGGCGCCAACCCCACCATTCGCGTAACCGTTCCCCGGCCCACGCCGTCGATTTATCCGCATGGCAGGAGGTGCAGGGATTCGGAATCTTGTACGCCTCCGTCATCGCCGGCGTAATAAAGCGGAACGTATGCGCGCGAACGAATACATCGCTCAGCGTCTGCACGATCTTGGGCATGTGGCACGCGACGCACTCGCCCCCGGGGCTGCCGGCACGGTGATGCGTGTGCTGTTCGATCGTCGCCGTCCGCGGCCCGTTGGGCGATTTCGGCCCGTGGCACTCCAGGCACATCACGCTTGCCGGCTTCAACAGATCCGCGTTGTTCGCAGTCCCATGCACATCATGGCAACTGAAACACGCGATGCCGTGCGCGTACATCACGCTGGTTACGAAGTCGTTGCCCTGCATCCGGTTCTTGTGCGCCGTTCCGTCCGGAAAGTGCGTGAAGCTGGTCTCGCCCAGTTTGTGCTCCTCCAGCTTCCAGAAATCCTGCAAATTTCCGCCCGCCTGGAAGTCCACCGGCCAGTCATAATAGCGTCCGGCGATTGGATTCCGTAGCGGCCGCCCTTGCGAGTGGCATTGAATACAGACGTCGTTGGCGCGCACGGTATCCAGGCGCGCCGGATTGACGATGTTGCCGCGGCCCGGATGCTGCACGTGATCGCCGCCCGGGCCATGGCATCGCTCGCAGCCGACGTTCCACTCCGTAACGTGCCCGGTCCGGACGTTGTAGTTCACCGAATGGCACCCGTCG
>JBDTAT010000705.1:0-3533 GCA_039924505.1 Bryobacteraceae bacterium | reverse complement strand
CCGAAGGCACAGCCGCGGCTGGCGTGCGGCGCCTCAATACCGGGGCCTGCCTCGCCGATGAGTTCCTCGAAACGTCCTCGGCCCAGATTTCGAAAAATCACCCGCGGCGTCTTGTAGGGCGAACCGGGAACCTTTTTCTCCACCTCTGGATATACGTTACCCGTCACGCAGAGAATATCGGGGAAACCGTCGTTATCGAGGTCGGCGGCGCCGCAGCCCCAACCCACATAGCGCGTCTCGACGCCCAGGCCGGAGCGCAGCGTGGCATCGCGGAAATTGCCCTTTCCGTCGTTTACGTAGAGAACCGGCGTGTCGTCGCTGAAATGCGTCTTGAAGATATGCAGGTTACCGTCCAGCATCAAATCGCCGATTGCCAGACCCATCCCGGCCTGTTCCATTCCATCTTCGTTCAGCGCGATGCCGCGCTCAATGCCCTGTTCCGTAAATGTTCCGTCGTGGTCGCTGCGGAAAAACAGACTGGGGGTGGAATCGCAGGCGACGTAAATATCCGGCCAGCCATCGTTGTCGAAATCGGCGGCCACCGCCGTCAATCCATATCCTCCTTCCGTTTTGCCGATGCCAGACGTTGCCGTGACGTCGGTGAACGTGCCGTCTCCATTGTTCCGATAGAGCGAATGACGCCCGTAGGGGAGGCCTTTCGGGCCACAAAATACGGGTACGCCTTTGTAGTCGCAACTGCCCGTGCCACCGGCGCGCGGCACCGAGTCCACGTCGAAGCCGCAGTAGTTCGATACGAAGAGGTCGAGATGGCCATCCCGGTCGTAATCGAGAAAAACGCATCCGGTCCCAAAGCGCGGCTCCGGGTCGAGCAGCCCTGCCTCCTTCGTTACATCGGCGAAGGTGCCATCGCCATTGTTGCGATACAAGACGTTCTGGCCCCAACAGGTGATGAACAGGTCGTCAAAACCGTCGTTGTTATAATCCGCGACGGTGACGCCGTACGAATATCCGGTGCGGAACAGTCCGGCTTTTTCCGTCACATCGGTAAAGGTCCCGTTGCGGTTGTTCTTGTAAAGACGGTTGGACGCGGTTGGCGGCGGATCCTCGAACCGCGACCCCGTGAGCGCCAGAATGTCCAGCCAGCCGTCGTTATCGTAATCGAAGAAGGCCGCTCCGCAGCTCATGCTTTCGATAATGTAGTCGGCGCGATCTTTGTGGCCGCAGACCACGATTCCCGCAAGCCCGGCCTCGCGGCCTACATCCTTGAACCGGGCGTCGAAGGGAACTCCCGAAGGCTTGCCGCGCGGAACCGCCTTCACGCCGCGCGACGACATGCCCTGTGCGAACAAGTGCGCCGCGGGCCACCCAAAGAAGTTCAAGATGTCGCGCCGCGTCGGGTCGACCATCGAGCGCCGCCCTAGGCTAGAAGATAATCTTCAGTCCAAGTTCCACTTGCCGGCCGCTCTGGTTCCCGTAGGTGGCCCCTTGCGCGCCGAATGAGCCGCCGGGTGAACCCTGGAAGAGAGCCTGCCCGAAGGTGGAGCTCAATACGTTCGTATCCGGATCTCCCCGGTTTAGCCGGTTGGTGGCATTGTATGCGGCCATTTTCAATTCCGCCCGCACTTTCTCGGTAACGCGGAATTCTTTTGCCAGGTTCGCATCCAGATTCCAGAACTGCGGACCCGTCAAACAATCGTATTGCAGCGGATTCGTCCGCAGCACGTATGTGTTGGCGGGAATGCGCGAAAACGCGGCCGTGTTGAACCACGCCTTCGGCGTAGGATTTGAAACGCAAGGGTTGCCGCTGACGCCGAGGTTCCCGAACCGCGGAAAATCGCCCGAGATGAAAGTCCAAAGCCCCGCTACCTTCCAGCCTCCCACGACCGCTTCCACCACCTTAGGGGCGGAATTAAAATAGGCGCGACCCGCTCCCACGGGCAGTTCCCAAGTGCCGGCAATGTTGAAGCGGTGGTGCGGCTGGTTGCTGTCCTGATACACCAGGTTGTTCTGGAACGCATTGAGATCGTTGAAAGTGTTGGTCTGGTTCTTCTCGCGGATGTATACGTAAGAAACCAGGAAATTGTAACCTTTGCTGAAGGCTTTCTGGGCCTTAAACTCCAGCGAGTGGTACCGCTCCGCCGCGCCCAGAGTGCCGATCTGATACAGGCCGCCGTATTGCGGATACGGCACCACAAGCGAACCCAACGAAACCTGTTTTTGATTCCGCAGCGGGCCGGGGAACAACGTGGGCGTCAGGTAATTGAAGAATGGGTTATCTACCTGCTGGTTCAGGGAGTTCTGGTATTGTTGCTGCAGCGCGGGGTCGATTTTATTCAGGTTCTTGGTGTACTGCTGGTTTCCCAGATTCAGAAAATATGTCGCCGAAACCACGATCTGGCTCTGTAATTGGCGCTGGAAATTGACGTTAAAGCGGTCGTTCCGCGCCTTCCGATTATTCTGAGGATACCAAAGCAGCGCCTGGCCGCCGCGGCCGAGGTTCGTTCCGTAGCCCTTACCCAGAATCGGAAGCAGGGGATTGTTTGACGGATACGGATTCGCGATGGTCTGCTGTGGCACGCCCTGCAGTAATCCAAGCGTATTCTGGTAACCCGTCAACCCAAGAAAAGGCGGCTCCAGGAATCCAACCGTTTCGTACCCGGAAACCGGCGCCAGGTCGATATTCAACTCATAGGGAATCAGGTAGCGGGCGTAGCCGAAACGCAGCGCCGTGTGATCGTCGATGCGGTACGCAATGCCGGCGCGCGGCGCCAGCGCCAGTTTCTGCGGATCCCACATGCCCGGATGGCCCGCCGTGGTGAAATTCCACAGGCCGTTAAACTTATAGAAGTTGCTACCCACAATCGAGGTGGCCTGCGAGGGAATCGCCGGCGGGTTAGCCTGCATTTCCGGCACGGGCTTCGACAAATCCAGACCCTGGGAGAAATTGTGCGCCGGATCGTGGATGGCCGTCTCATACTCGTTCCGCAAACCCAGGTTGATGGTAATCCTGCGGTTCACTTTCCAGTCGTCCTGGAAATACATTCCGTAAAATTCAACGTGCGGGTCGGGAGCCGGGCCGCCTACCATTTGCGACGATCCATCGAGCGCGCCCAAGAGGAAAGTGGCAAACCCGCTGCCGTTGTGCAACGTGTCCGGATTGTTGAAGGTTTCGGCGGTAACGGCCGCCGGGAAAAAGAAGTTCGAGGTGCTCGACACGTAGGTGAGCCCAAAGCTGCGCCGCTGCTCAAAGCCGGCCTTCAGATAATGCGACCCTCGTTGCTGCGCGATCTTGACGTTCGAAGCCTCTCCGGCGGGTTTCTGGTTCCAGTAGAAGCCGCCTCCTCCGAAACCCTGGCCGCCGATATTCATGTTCGGAAAATAAACTGGCACACCCACCGACGCGTCCTGATAGGGCTTGTACCACTGGTTGCCCGGCCAGATCTTGGACCACCCGTCGTTCCCCAAATCCTGCGAGATATATGCGTCGATGAGTTTATGCCAGTCGCCGTGGAAATCGACCACGGTACGCGGGCTGACGGTCCAGACCGCATCTCCGCCTATATTGGTCGCCG
>JBDTAT010000704.1:0-5297 GCA_039924505.1 Bryobacteraceae bacterium | reverse complement strand
TAAAAGTGCAGGTAACCACTCCAATTCTCGCCGGTCAGACCCACAATTCCGTTCCCGAGGAACGGAGTATAGGAACCGCTTGCATAAGCCGAGTCCCAGTAGAACACATTGCCATAAATATCCCAGTTCGACAAATTAGGAGTACAGCAGTTTGCATCGGAGATGAATGCAGTCCACATGATATCCTGCATAACATTAAACCGGATGATTAGATTCGAGTAGGTAATCGAGAACGCCTCATCGTGGGTGTCGTTTTGGCCGGTGTGGTTGAGGTAGATGTAGTTATACTCAAAAGTGGCATTGTTGGAAGTGCCATAATTCAGTTGAAATTGCGTGTTTCCAGTCTCATGCACATAACAGTAACCCACATAAAGGTTGTTCGCGCTGGCGGTGGCCAGGATTCCGTTGTCGTTATAGCTTGGGCCTGTGCGATTTGTGGTGCCCTGGATGTCGAGGTATTGAAACGTCAGATTGGCGGCCGAGATGACGAACGGGGCATTGCTTCCATCGGTGGAATTGATAAAATGAAAATTGTACCCCGATCTCCAATCGGCTCCTCTGGATTGGCCATCGAAAATCCAGTACGGAGTTGTAATGTAATTGACACCGGAGATCGTGGCGAGGCCGGCAAACCCGGAATTCCAGTCGCCAGCCGGGCCATGATTGGACGGCGCCGCTGCCCGGATCGTAATGTTCGTGCTGCCGCTGGCCGCGGTGTTGAATGTCGCCGACGAATACGAGCCGGCCGCTACCCAGTAAATTACCCCCCTGGTCATGTTCGAGGGAGCACAGGCGCCGGCGAAGCCGGAACAAGCGTTCGTCCAACTCGATCCGTCCCGGGTTCCAGCCGCTGCTGCCCGGATGTAGCAGTTACCGGACCCGTCGCAATTCGATCCCCACACCGCGAGTGCGGGAACCAGCAGAAACGGCAAAAGTAAAAATCGCTTCGTCATTATTCAATTCTCCTGGGGCGCCGAGTGTAATGGCCGAATACCGAACCACAGCGGATGAGTCCGCAATGGCAAAGGGCTTCAGAGAGTTCCGCATACGACTGTTCATATGATGGCACAGAACATCCGTCTCTTGCATCGGCAGGAAAGGGGCAACACTTTAGCGACCGGGTGGAGTCCCGCACGGACTAGCGGCGTTGGGAAGACGACGACAGACGCCCCGGCGCAGTTCGCCAGGGAGAAAAGGCGGCGAAAGCCGTGCGGGTCGAAATTGCCCGAGGAGCGATCGAATCGCTTCATCCATCCCGCTTGCTTACCGGGGCGCATCGCCATGCAGGTTATAGCTGAATCCTTTGGAATTGTAGTCCAGCACGATCCCACTCCGTTGTGCGCGGGTTCTTCAAAAGCGCAAAGGGTGCGGCGCGCACCACCACGGGAATCAGGAACTGCTTCGCGCCGCACTGCGTTTTGCGCGGGTTCCTCAAAAGGAGCGGAGGTTTTCTCGACAAAATGAAAATCCTGGCCGTCATCGTTAATTACGGAAGCAAGAACGATCGCTACTTGCGGAGACTGATCGATGAGTACCGGACCATGTCTCATAACATGCATATCGTCGTGCTGTCGAACGTCCCAAAGACGTTAGATGGTGTCGAAGTCGTGGTGGAGACGCCGCGCGGCGATCCGTTGTCGTTCCCGTTTGCGCATAAGAAAATACTTGCCGAGCGCCTAGATAGCTACGACCTGTTCATCTATTCAGAGGACGATACGCTCATCACACAGAAGAACGTGGATGCTTTTGTGAGAGTCAGCCGTGCGCTCCCGGGCGGCGAGATCGCAGGATTCCTCCGCTCTGAACAGGGGGCCGATGGGACGAGGTACATTTCGACCGTTCACGGCCACTTTCATTGGGCACCCCACTCGGTCGTATCCCGTGGCGAATACACCTTCGCGCATTTTACGAACGAGCATTCGGCGGCTTATATTCTTAGCCACGCCCAACTTGCGCGCGCGATCCACTCTGGCGGCTTCCTCGTGAAACCGCACGGAAACAGATACGGTCTTCAGGAAACCGCTGCCACCGATCCTTACACAAAGTGCGGTTTCAAAAAGATGATCTGTATTTCTGGTATCGACGACTTTATCTTGCCGCATCTGCCAAATAAGTATGTTGGGAAGCTGGGGTTGCCGGCTCCTGAGTTCCGCCGCCAACTGCAAGCGCTAGGATCGATCCAGAACCACACCCGGCCCCGCACAATCCTGCTTAACAACGAAACGAAGGTTGGGCTGGCAAGGTGGTCCAAGAGCTACTACGAGCCATCGAGTTCCGAGGTGTTGAACCTGATTCCGGCCGGCGCCCGCAGAGTGCTGTCCTATGGATGCGGCTGGGGCGCAATGGAAGAGGAACTCATGCGGCGCGGGATGCGCGTCACAGCGGTCGCGTTAGATTCCGTGGTGGGCATTTGCGCCGAGGCGAGAGGTGTGGAAGTGATCTATGGGGATGCGGAAAGCGCCCTTTCAAGACTCTCGGCCGAACGGTTCGATTGCATCGTGCTTTCGAATGTGCTGCATTTGATGCCCGCGCCAGAGCAATTTCTCTCCGCTTTGGCCAGACTTCTTAATCCCGGCGGCGCCGTTGTCGCCACTGTCCCTAATCTGGCCCAGTTGCCGGTACGGTGGCTCCGGGTGAGGCGCGACCCCGCTTTCATGAATCTTGGCAGCTACGAGTTGACTGGCACCCACGTGACCTCCTATAAAAAAGTTCGCGAGTGGTTCCACCGCGCCGGTCTTCGCGTCCCAACTATTGTCCCTGTAATTCCGCGGCGTGCCCAATGGGTGCGCCGATTCACGGGATTCCTCTTTGACGGCTTGCTCGCTGCTGAATTCTCCGTGTTAGGCGTAAGGGCCTCCTAATTTTTTATGTCCGATAATAATCAGCTCAATATTTTACTGCTTGGCGCCACCTTCGAGACGGGCAACATGGGTGTCAGAGCTTTGACCGCAGGCGCAATCAAGTGCCTTCTCAGTCAATACCCAAATGCAAGGATATCGCTGCTGGATTATTCAAAAACAAGCCGCCTTTACACCCTGAATGTAGACAACCGCAAGATTTCAATCCCGCTCGTCAATATGAGATTTTCGAAGAGATTATTCCTCCCGAACAATATCGCGGTTCTGCTCCTCTTGGCGATCGTCCTCAAGTTGATTCCGTTTCGCAAATTGCGGGATTCCGTTGCGGCCCGGAACAAATGTTTACGCCACATTTTGACGTCAAACATCGTCGGATCGATTGCGGGAGGCGACAGCTTTAGCGACATCTATGGCCTGGAGAGACTGCTTTACATATCGCTGCCCCAGATTCTCGTTCTCCTAATGGGCAGGAGGTTAATTTTGCTGCCGCAGACCATAGGCCCATTTGAAGGATGGTTGGCACGGAGAGCCGCCGGTTACATTCTGCGGCGCGCGGAATGCGTGTATTCGCGGGATCGCCGGAGTCTGCGGGAGACGGAGCGCTTTGCGGGCCCGGCCCTCAAGGCCGCCAAATTCAAATTCTGCTATGACGTTGCGTTTGCGTTGGATTCGGTTCCGCCTCCGCATCTTCAAGTGGCCGGCCTGCTTCTGGAGCGCAAGGATGGAAAGAATCTCGTCGGCGTGAACGTCAGCGGATTGTTACTGAAAGGCGGTTACAATCGGAACAATATGTTCGGGCTCCGCATCGACTACCAAGACCTGGTTCATGGTCTCATCGATCTACTCGTCACCAAGCTGGACGTAAAGGTCTTATTGATTCCCCACGTCTTTGGAGCGGACCCCGGCTCGGAAAGCGATCAACCGGCGTGCGGACAGATTTACGAAGCTTTAAAGGGGCGGTATGGCGACCGCCTGGGACTCCTCCAAGGCGATTACGATCAGAGCGAGATTAAACACGTGATCGGTCAATGCGACTTTTTTGTCGGCGCCCGCATGCACGCCTGCATCGCGGCGATTTCGCAGAATGTTCCGGCAGTGTGTATAGCTTACAGTAAGAAATTCATTGGGGTCATGGAGACGATCGGGATCGAGTCGCTGGTCGCAGACGCACGGAGTTTGAGTCTTTCAGACATCTTCAAAATCGTGGAGCAAGGCTATGAACGCAGGGCGCTGATACGGACGCAACTCGAGCGGAAAATTCCAGAGGTCAAATTGTCGGTGTTGGGCTTACTGGGCGGGTTGCCCGGGGCAGAACCGAAGGTGGCCACTCTCGAACCCGTGCCGGCGTCAGCGCAGGGCTTGTAACGTGAGCGGGCACTTAGGGATTGTCAGGAATAACCCGTCCATTCTCGAACCCCGCTTGCTCACGCGCGTGGCTCGGAAAGCGCTTCCGAGCCACGACCGTGAGGGAGTGGTTGGACAGGTTATTTCGTGACAGACGCTTTAGCACGAACGCCGCGTTTGTCGCTTTAGAACGCTACGACCGAAAAATAGAATGATATACCAACTTGATCCGCTCCGGGACTCCCGCTGGGAAGTGTTAGTGGCGCGGCACCCCATGGCCTGTCCATTTCATACGACGAGCTGGCTCTGGGCATTGCGCCGCAGCTACGGGTACGAACCTATAGCGTTCACCACAACAGAGCCGGGCCAGCCGCTGCGGAACGGCGTCGTATTCTGCAAGGTGAAAAGCTGGCTCACAGGATCGCGTCTGGTGTCATTGCCGTTCGCGGACCACTGCCAGCCATTGGTGGATTCTCCTGCCGATCTTCTTGAACCCTTGCATTTTCTGGCGAGCAGTCCGCAAATGAGAGGCTTGAAATACATTGAGATGAGGCCGTTGGCAACTCCAGATCTCCCTCTGGATTCCCAAACCAACTTCATAGAGAGCGCTTCTTTTTCTCTTCACACCATCGACCTTCGACCGAAGCTGGATGACATTTTCCGAAGCTTCCATAAGAGTTGTATCCAGAGAAAGATTCATCGGGCGGACCGGGAAGGCCTCCGGGTTGAAAAGGGGCGGTCTGAGCCGCTTCTGAGGAATTTGTACTCGCTTCTCCTCCTGACCCGCCGCCGGCATCAGTTGCCCCCGCAGCCAATGAGCTGGTTTCGGGATTTAGTCGATTGCTTTGGCGAGAATCTCGTTATTTGGGTCGCATTTAAGGATACGGTGCCGGTTGCCAGTATACTGACCCTCTCTCACAACAAGCGGATGGTCTACAAATATGGCTGTTCCGACGATAGGTTTCACAATCTCGGTGCGATGCCCCTGCTATTCTGGCATGCAATTCAGGAAGGAAAAAGCATCGGGGCTGAGGAGTTCGACCTCGGCCGATCCGATCTGGACAACGCCGGCCTGAGCGCATTCAAAGATCATTG
>JBDTAT010000703.1:0-4387 GCA_039924505.1 Bryobacteraceae bacterium | reverse complement strand
CGGAGCCGGAGGGCGGCTGCTCCACCGCGATCCAATCCCAGTGCTGCGCGTCAAGTTCGTGGAGCACACTGTAGAGTTGCGCGGCGTACGCGTGCGGATTAGCCGGCATCGAGATCGACCTTGCGGCTGCGGGCGCGACGTGCCAGCCGACATACGCCCCGTGACCCATCGCCGGGAGCTCGGCGTTTTCGACCAACAGCAGCGGTGTGCGCGGGCTGTAATGTTTCGGGTGCTGGCCGGGCGCGGCATGCGGGCCGTCTTCCGGCCCGGGCGCGGCCGCAATGTCCGGGAGCGAGATCATGCCGGGGCGCAGCAACACCGGTTCGCCAGAGATCAGCGAGATTACGGTGGATTCGATACCGACTTCGGTGGGACCGCCGTCGAGAATCATTTCCAACTCCGCGCCGATTGCCTGGCGAACGTGCTCGGCGGTGGTGGGAGAAAGTTGGGTGAACCGATTGGCGCTGGGGGCGGCGATGGGGACACCGGCGGCTTCGATCAGGGCGAGAGCGACCGGATGCGCAGGCATGCGGATTCCGACGGTGGGCAGATTCGCCGTCACTTCATCCGGGATGAGCGGCAGCTTTTTTAGCACCAGCGTGAGCGGGCCGGGCCAATATCGTTCCACCAGTTCAGCCGCTATCGGAGGCCACTCGAATACCAGCCGCCGCGCCATCGCGATCGAGGAAACATGCACAATCAGCGGGCTGGTGGACGGCCGGCCTTTCATCGCGAAGACGCGCCGCACGGCGTCCGCATCGAGCGCGTTGGCGCCTAAACCGTAGACGGTTTCGGTGGGGAAGGCTACCAGTTTGCCTTCCCGGATTAACGCCGCGGCGCGGGCGATTTCAACGTCCGAAGGTCTATTCGGGCAGGTCGTCTTTTCCATCGCTCGCCGTTTTACCGGTTTTGCGCCATACCAGAAAGGCGTGAATCAGCGGATCGAAATCGCCATCCAGCACGCGGTCCACATCGCCGATTGCAAGCTTGGTGCGATGATCCTTAATCAAGCGGTAGGGCGCGAGCACGTAACTGCGGATCTGGCTGCCGAAATTAATTTCGAGCTTGGTGTCTTCGACCTTGCGCTCCTGCTCGCGTTTTTTGTCGAGCTCATATTCGTAGAGCCGGGCGCGGAGTTGTTTGAGGGCGCTGGCTCGATTCTTGTGCTGCGAACGCTCATTCTGGCACTGGACGACGATGCCGGTGGGCAAGTGCGTCATGCGGATGGCGGAGTCGGTCCGGTTGACGTGTTGGCCTCCGGCGCCGCTGGCGCGGAACGTATCGACGCGGAGATCCTCGGTGCGGATGTCGATTTTAATTTCGTCGTCGATTTGCGGGTAGACGAAGACGGACGCAAATGAGGTGTGGCGGCGGGCGTTGGCGTCGAACGGCGAGATGCGGACCAGGCGGTGGACACCGACTTCGGATTGCAGCAGGCCGTACGCGTTGGCTCCATTGATTTCGACGGTGGCGGATTTGATGCCGGCGCCTTCACCCTCCAGGCGATCGGTGATGACGGCCTCAAAACGATGACGCTCCGCCCAACGCAAGTACATGCGGAGCAGCATTTCGGCCCAATCCTGGCTCTCCGTGCCACCGGCTCCTGGATGGATGGTGACGATCGCGAATTTCGCGTCGTTCTCGGCCGAGAGAAGCATGGCGGTCTCAATGGTTTCGAGACGTTCCGCGAAGACCTTCATCTCGCGCTCGATTTCGCGTGTGACGTCTTCACCTTCGCGGCCGAGTTCAAAGAGGGTGTCGAGATCGGACGCGGCGCTGGCGATGTGGCGCTCGTCCGCGATGTATTCTTCCAGACGCTTGCGCTCCTGCATCACCCGCTGGCTGCGCTCGGGCTGATTCCAGAAATCGGGCTCGCCGATCAAAGCTTCGGTTTTTGCCAGTTCCGATACTTTACCAGGGGCGTCAAAGATAGCTCCGCACAGCGTCTGCTTGCTGGCGGAGCGTGGCGTACTCGCGTTGGAGTTCGTCGATAGTCATCAACGTTAGTGTAGCAGCAGAGAACGTCAAATTTCCAGCAGATAGCCTTGTTTGCCGACGTTCACGCAGCGCGTTTTCCCGAGCGTGATGGAAACGCCCTCCGCCTCGTGAATGTGACCGCAGAAAAAATACTCGGGCTGATGACGGTGTATGAAATCGCCGACAGCCGTGCTGCCGGCATGAAGATTTTCGCGGACCCGATCAAGCGCGGTCCCGTAAGGCGGAGTATGGCAGATGAGCACGAGCGGCTTTAGCGGAGCGAACGGCTCGAGGCGCGCTGCGAGTTCAGTTTCACTGTATTCGCCGGGCGTATTGAACGGGGTTGGACCGGAGTAGCCGAGACCGGCAACGTGATAGCCGGCGACCGCGAGCGATTTGCCGTGAAAGGCGTGGAAGCCGAAGCGGGAGCAGAAGCCGGCGATGTCCATTTCGGATTCGTGATTACCGGGCAGAACGTAGGTGCGGCCAGCGCGCGGCGCAAGTACCGGACCCATTTTGTCGAGTCCGCGCGCCCAACTCACCAGATCGCCGGCGGCGAAGTAGTAATCGGCCTCAATGGCTGCGAGTTTCTCGAGCGCGCGCGCGTCGTTGTGGAGATCGGAGAAAATCAGAAGTTTCATGACGATAAAAATAGCCTCCAGGTTGTGACCACCAACGCGTGAGTGACCATGGATGCGCGGATGCTTTTCGCCTGGCGGAATGCGATGCCGTAGAACACGCCGGCGGCGCCCGCCATCACGGCGAACTTCCAATTCGGAAAGTTGTGGAACAGGTGAACTAATCCGAACAGCACGGAGGCGCAGAGGAGTCCGGCGAAATCGCTCGCGAGCCACGTGGAGAACCACTGTTGGAGCAGGCCACGGAAGAGGAACTCCTCGCCCAATGCCGTTACCCACAGAAATCCGACAAATGTTCCGGCCGCAACCAGCGAGATTTTCCACCACGGCATGATGGGAGCGTGATATTGCGCGAAATGAATGGCGAATGCCAGGCCGGCGCCGACGGGTAGAAACAAGACGTAATAGAGGATGCCGGTGAACCAGTCCTTGCGAGTCGGAAAAAAGCCGAATCCAATTCCTTGCACGCGGCGGATGGAGAGCAGGGCGAAGGCTCCGACGCGAATCCACATCAGCGTGCCCAGAATCTCGAGCCGCAGATGCGGAAGCGGGGACGGATAGATGCGCGCGAAAACTTTGGCGAGCACGGCCGCTGCCATCAAGGCAACGAACACGACGTCGATGGCGGCAATGTGGGGTAGGACGACGTACCAGAAACACGCGGCGGCGACCAGCGCGGCGAGGCTCCAGAAGGCCGCCGGATGAAAGCAATGGAGCGCGAGGGTGTAAACGCAATACGGGGCGAGTGCGCTGGCGGCGAGTAGAAGCGCGAACAGCGGGCGGGGAACGCGCGTCTCCAGGCGCGTGCGAACGGATTCCGAGCCGAGCACAATATAGAATGCGGCCTCGAGCAGGAAGGCTGGGAGAATCGCGGCGGCTGTGTGTAAAGGGATATTCTGATGTTGGGAGTAGAAGTACGCCCCGATGCAGCAGGCCGCCCAAATGGCAAGCAAAACGGAAACGAAGCGGCGCGCGGTCATCCTCGCGTTTATCTTAGCATCGGCGTTTTGCGTGGCCGCGCCCGCGGCAGATGAGCGTGGGGCGGACCAGGCGCCGGCGCACCTGGCGCGTAAAGTGGCGGCGCAGGAGACGGCAGCCTCGGGCGCGCGCGACCACTATACGTACCGCCAGACCGCGGAAGTGGATGAAATGGACAGCCGCGGCGCGATGGGCGGCGAGTATCGCGAGGTGCGGGATATTATCTTTTCGCCCGAGCAGGCGCGTTCCGAGCAGGTGATCGGGAAACCACTTAATACTTTGCACCGGCTGATACTGACGCCTGAGGATTTCCGCGACATTCGCGAGATACAGCCGTTCCTGCTGACTACCGACCAACTCTTTTTATACGACACGAAATTCCAAGGTGAGGAAAAGATCGGCGGAATCGATTACTGGGTGTTGCACATTGCGCCGCGCCAGATTCTCTCCGGCCAGCGGCTGTTCGAGGGGCTGCTGTGGATCGATAAAACGGACTACTCCATCGTGCGCAGCGAGGGGCGCGCGGTGCCGCAGATCCGGACGATGAAGTCGGAAAACCTGTTCCCGGTGTTCACCACGATCCGCGAAAAGGTCGACGGACAGCACTGGTTTCCCGTGGAGACGTACGCCGACGATACGCTTCCCTTCCGCAACGGGCCGCAACGGATCCGGCTGATCATTCGTTACGACAATTACAAGCGGTTCGGCGCGGATTCCACGATCACATTCAAGCCGAAGCCGTGATTGGTGGACGGGAGATTAACGATTGCACAGTCTGTCGCCGAATTAGAGGC
>JBDTAT010000702.1:0-4000 GCA_039924505.1 Bryobacteraceae bacterium | reverse complement strand
CTTTATATCGGAAGCTATCACGGACCGCCAGTGGAGGCAACCTGAGTCACAGACACCTGAGTCACAGACAACGCCGGAGCGTTTTGTCGATCGCCTGGATAATATCGGCTTCGTCGGGTGTGGTCAGGCAGGACGGGATAGCCAGGATAATGCTTCTTTCAAACAGACTATCGGCGACCGGGCACGCGCCTTTGCCGTAGCTGTGTTTTGATTCCGAATTTTCCACGAGGTTCCACGGATTGCCCCGGCGGTCCACGCTGGTCTTTCGCAACAAGCTCGCAATATTGTAATACAGGTGCAGGCCCCAGCCGGTCATCACGATGTCCGAAACACCCTGGGGAAAAGTCACGATGCCTTCATCGCGCAGCATTCGATTTACGCGCTGCGCAGTGGCGCCGTCGCGATAGGTGCTGATGAGAAAACAGCCGGTGTCGCCGGAGGGATCTTGAATGCTCCGCGGCTCGACCCCGGCAAACCGCTCGAACGCCTGCCGGATGCGATACTTGGAGCCGTTCATCGCGCCGATGATCCGGGGCAGTTTTCTCAACTGCACGCGCAACACCGCGGCCCGGAGCTCATCCATGCGGGCGCCCTTGCCCCATAGACAGAGATCGGAGTCGCCGAAGGCGAGGCGGCCGTTGTCATCGCGCGCATATCCGAGATCGTGACAGGCGAAGGCGCGGCGGTACAGCCGTTCGTCGCTGGTGACGACCGCTCCGCCTTCACCGCTGGTCATGTTCTTGTTCATCTGAAAGCTGAAGATGCCCATGTGGCCGAAAGTCCCCACCTTCCGTCCCGCGATACTGCCGCCGTTGCACTGAGCGCAATCTTCAAGGAGAAAGAGACCGTGCCGGTCGGCCGCTTCCCGAACCGGCTGGACGTTGCCGGGAGCGCCGCTCATATGCGCGAAGACAATCCCGGCGGTGCGCGGTGTGATCCGCCGCTCCACTTCCCGCGCATCCAGGCAGAAAGTATTGTCGATGTCGGCCAAAACCGGTATCGCTCCCTGATTGACCACAGCGGCGGCGATGGATACCCACAGGTAGGCCGGAATGATGACTTCCGAGCCCGGGCCGACGCCGAGCGCGGACAGGGCGACTGCCAGAGCGCTGGTGCCGCTGGCGACTGCAAGCGCGTAACGAACGCCGGTGAAGGCGGCGAACTCCTCCTCGAACTGCTGTGTTTCGTTTTGGAGATCGACGCCGTAATAACGGAATAGGGAACGGGAACGGAGTACGCGCACCGCCGCCTGGACTTCTTCCTCGTCCATAAAATGGACGCCTGGAAACTCCAGCGGCAGTGGCGTGGTGCGCGTGGGAACATCCCCCTCCGCTGCCGCATCCTTTTGATTCAACATCGTGGTCACCTCCATGCCTCGCGCGGATCGAGAGCTAGTTTACTCTAAACGTATCAGTCCGGACTGACAAGGTTGTTATGCGCGATTTGCAGGACTTAATCGGACTCCGTTTAAGTGCCACAATAACCGGATGAATGTCTTTCGCGCGGCGCCCGGCAGATGATTGCATGGGAATGGTACTGTTTCCGACGAAGGAGTGAAAAGATGTTGTTTGCCGTTGCGTTGATTGTCTTAGCCACTGGCGTCCATGCACAGGGCCAGCCGCTGTATCTGGATTCACGGCAGCCGGTCGAGCGCCGCGTCGACGATTTGCTCGCGCGCATGACCTTGCAGGAAAAGGTTGGCCAGATGAACATGCCGTGCGTCTACCTGCCCGATCTGGGGACGGACATCGCGAGCAAGAGGGCCGCTCTGAAACGCTTTGCAGCAGCAACCTACACGAACCAGATCGGACCTGGCGGCGGCTTCTTCACCGCCTCGAACGAAGTGATGCAGGGCGGCCCGCGCGACCAGGCGTCGCTCTACAACGAACTTCAGCGGATCGCGCGCGACAACACGCGGCTGAAAATTCCGCTGCTCGAAAATGAAGAAGGAACACACGGCGTGATGTGCTCCGGGCACACCATTTTTCCGGAAGGCCTGGGGATCGGCAGCACGTGGAACATGCCACTGGTCCGGGAGATCTACGCCACGGCGGCCCGGGAAGCGCGCGCCGTCGGGATACATCAGTTGTACACGCTGGTAGTGGAGCCGAATCGCGATCCGCGCCTGGGGCGCAACGAGGAGGGTTTCAGCGAGGACCCATATCTCTGTTCGCGCATCGCCGAACAGATTGTCCGCGGGGCGCAGGGCGACGACGTTTCGGCGCCGGACAAGGTGGTAACGGGATTATGCCACTATCCGGGGCAGAGCCAACCGGTCAGCGGCTTTGAACGCGGCGCCATGGAGATATCCGAGCGCATGCTGCGGGAGGTGTTCCTCCCACCCTGGGCCGCCGGCATCACAGGCGCGGGTGCGCTCGGCGTCATGGCGACGTATCCGGCCATCGATGGCATTCCGGTGCATGCTTCCTCCAAGATCCTCACCAAGATCTTGCGCGAGGAACTCGGCTTCAAAGGTCTCGTGCTGGGCGAGGGCCGCGGCCTTACTACGCTCCTTGATGAAAATGTCGCTATCGATCAGAAGCAAGCCGGCGAAGACGCGATCAAGGCCGGGGTGGATGTTGGGATCTCTTACGAGGCGGCCTACATGGGTCCGCTGATCGAGAATGTCGAAGAGGGCAGAGTGCCCATCGCGTTGGTTGACCGGGCGGTGCGCCGCATACTGCGCCAGAAGTTCACCTTGGGACTGTTCGATCACCGGCTGATCGATGTCGATAACGCCGTGAAAATCGTCCATGCGGAGCCGCACCAGCGTCTTGCGCTGCAGGCGGCCAGGGAGTCCATTGTCTTACTCAAGAATGAGAACGGTCTGCTGCCGCTGCGATCCGGCTTGAAGACTATTGCCGTCATCGGACCGAATGCCGATAACGCGCGCAATCAGCTTGGGGACTACGTTTCACACGTCATTCCGCAGCACATTGTGACGCCGCTCGAAGGCATTCGCCAGAGAGCCGGCCGCGGCGTGACGGTGCTCTACGCGAAAGGCGCCGAGGTGCTCGGTGAAGACCGTAGCGGTTTCCCGGATGCGGTGGCCGCGGCCAAAGCGGCCGACGCCGCCATCGTGTTCGTGGGCGAGAACGAACGCCGGTCGAAGCTGGGCGGAACGGATGGCGAGGGACGCGACGTGGCCAGCCTGGACCTGACGGGCGTGCAAGAGGAACTCATCGAAGCGGTTCACGCGACTGGCACTCCCACCGTCGTCGTGCTCATCAACGGACGCCCCTTGTCGACGCGCTGGACGGCTGAACACGTGCCTGCGATGGTCGAAGCTTGGCTGCCGGGAGAATTCGGGGGTACGGCGCTGGCCGAAATCCTGTTCGGCGATTACAACCCGAGCGGACGGCTGTCCATCACCGTTCCACGGCACTCGGGCCAGTTGCCCGTGTTCTATAACATGAAACCGACCAGGGGCCATTTGGGCGAACACGGCATTCGCGTCCGCGACTACGTCGATATGCCGGGCTCGCCTCTGTTCTGGTTCGGACACGGGCTGAGCTATACGAGTTTCGAGTACGGCAACCTGCGGATTGCGCCGCTACGCATTCGATCCGGCGGGAAGGTTGAGGCCAGCGTGGATATACGGAACTCAGGCGCCCGCGACGGCGCCGAGGTAGTGCAGCTCTACATCCACGATACTGTCAGCAGTGTTACCAGACCGCTCGAAGAATTGAAGGGATTTGAGAAGGTGGGGCTCAAGGCGGGAGAAAGCAAGACGGTACGCTTCACGCTCACGCCCGCGGAATTGTCGTTTCTGGATCGAAATTTGGAACGTGTCGTGGAGCCTGGGGAGTTTCGTGTGATGATGGGGGCCTCATCGAACGACATCCGCCTGTCGGGCACTTTTACGGTAGAAGAGTAGTCCAGACTTTGGCCCGCTTCGCTCCCCGCGTCGTGCCACTCCCAGGCCTCCAGCAGGCGCCGATCGATTGGATGCCGGTCTTCGCCAATTCCGCGAACGGGTCCAGCAGCCGGCGCGCAATGG
>JBDTAT010000701.1:0-4841 GCA_039924505.1 Bryobacteraceae bacterium | reverse complement strand
CGCCTCGGCGAACTGCACATACTTATCCTCGGTGAAGCCGGTGGGTATCACTACATATTGATAATCGATCACACCCGAGGCGGGGACATGAAAGGCTTCGGGCATCTCGAACACGGCATCTGGCTTGCCGATTCTCCAGCCCTCCAACCACGCCACGGGTTTCGGCGCGTCCGCGGCCACGCCCGCTTGCGCCCCTGTATCGGCCCATGCCGCCAGCGTGTGAATGTCCGCGGCAGAAAGGCGGCGGTCGTTCGCGAATGCGCCGAAATGCGGATCGGCAAACCACGGCGGCATCTTCTTGCTTAGCACCGCTTCTTTGATCGCCTTCGCCCACGGCCGCGTGGAATCGTAGGTCAAAAACGACATCGGCGCCGCTTCGCCCGGACGGTGGCAGCCCTGGCAATTCTTCTCGAGCACCGGCAGGACATCTCTGAAATAGGTGACCTGCGCGCCGGTGGTAGTGGCGGCCGCGGCCACGGAGGCGCAAACAACTCCTAGGGCAATCCAGCGCATTCCGCGATTCTCCAGTCTCTCCTTATGATACTCCCGTTCTCCCGGATTTGTTTCCGGAATAATGGCCGTGGCGGCGGCCTTGACCGCGGTTCGCCGCGGCGCGAGCGGCTCAGCAAAATCGACGCGTTGCCGAGCCGCGACGGTAACAGAGTGTTCGCCGAGGGCGTGTCAGCGCCCGTGTTTGGTTCCGGCTGCGCCGGCCCAGGGAGCGGTTCCGTCTCCGCCTTATCCGAACTTCGAAACAAACAGGAGCAATCCGAAAATCACCACCGGGATCAACGCCAGCATCGCGTAGAACAGGATTTTCCGCGTCCACGGCTCGCGGCGCCGCTTCCAATCGTGGAGCTCCGCCCGGTCCGTCACGCCCACTTGGTCCGGATGTTCCAGATCGGCGGCGAATTCAGCGGCGCTGGCGTACCGGTTTCTAGGATCGCGCTCCAGCGCGCGATAGATAATTTCCTGCAGTTCCGGAGAAATCGACGGCTCCAGCTCGCGCGGCGGTATCGGATGGTTCAGCAGCCTCTCGTTCATTACGGCGAACGGGTTGGGACCCGAAAATGGAGTTCTCCCGGTCAACATTTCGTAGAACATGATGCCCAGCGCGTACACATCGCTGCGCGCGTCGCCGCGTTTTCCTTTCACCTGCTCCGGTGAAATATATTCGGGCGTTCCCATCGTCTCGGTGAGCTTGGCGAAGGTCAGCCGCCGCATTCCCGCGCTTCCAGCGATGCCGAAGTCGATCAGCTTGATGCGATCGTCGGCGTCAATCATGATATTTTCCGGCTTCAGGTCGCGGTGAACCACTCCATGCGTGTGAATGTAGTCCAGCGCGTCGCAGATATCCAGCGTGATCTGGACCGCGCGCAGCACCGGCAGCTTGTGCTGTTCATTCAGCACTTGCCGCAGCAGGCGCCCTTCCACCCACTCCATCACCATGTAGACCCGGCTGCGGCCCTCCTCGGCGATCACCTTCATCACGCCTGGATGATCGAGGCGTTTCCCGATCTCCTCCTCCCGCTGGAAGCGCTCGAATAAAACCGGATCGCACTCGATTTCAGGATGGGGAACCTTGATGGCCACTTGCACGCCCGTGTTCAGATCGGTGGCGCGAAAGATGGATGCCATGCCGCTGCGCGCCACCACGGCGTCAATCCGATAATGGTCGAGCCGATCGCCAACGTTGAGTGGTTTCATCGCCGCAGCAGGCCACTATTATAGCGGGGTATGTGAAACGCAAGACGCTCCTTGCACATTGGCGGATACTCCTGCTCAACGCCGCGCGCCAGAAGATTGCACATCGGTTGTGCGATCGCCGCCGGCTTCTAGCCGTGCTTGCCGGCAAGACATCGCATTTGCGCCATCTTCCGCCGCCGCTCTGTGCGCTCTCAATGCGCGCCGGCGTCTTCCCAATGCGGCAGCGACACGTTGGTCCGGTAATTCGAGTCGTTATAGTCCGGATTGCGGACGGGCGCGTAAATGCGTTTCCCCTTGAAGGGACGGTCCTGCGTGTAAATCCAGACGCGCTTCTGATCCCAGACGGCGATTTCGTCGCGCGCGTCGCCAGTGAGGTTCAGCGCCTCGGCGGTCAGGTCGGGATGGCCATCGTTGGGCAACATCACCACGCGGCGCAGGCGGCCATCGATCATGCCGCCTTCCTTGGCGCTCGCCGACAACAACACGAATTCCTGGCCGTCGCCGCGCCAATTCACCGGCAACATGGGGCTGCCTGAATGGATCGGCTCATCCTGCGCGAGAATGTTGCCGTCCCAATCGAATAACGTGATAATTCCCGGATCTTTCCAGAAATTCACGCTGATATATTGCAGGCCCGGGACGTCCATGCGGAACTTGCCGACGCTGGGGCTCTGATTGTGCCCGACGCGCACGTGCTTCAGAATCCTGCCGTGGATGTCGAACAGCATGAAGCCCTCGTCGCTGCAACTCGCGTAGACGCGCGGCTCGGCCTTCGGGTCGGGAGAAAGATTGCCCATCATGATGCCGTCGGCGTGATCGTGAATTTCCGTATCGTGGCTCCAAAGCCGGTGGCCGGTGTGGTCCCAAAGCGAGTAGCCGATCATCAGTTCGTCGTAGCCGTCGCCATTGATGTCGAACGGATAGGGGAAGTGGCCGGTTTGCCCGTCGCCTTTCCACAGCAGTTCCAGCTTGTTGTTGAAAATCCAAAAGTGCGTGTAGCGGTCCTTCACCAGGATCTCGTGGCGGTCTTTGTTCCCGGAGAAATTCACGAACGCGATGGAGTCGCCGTTCTCTAACGCATAGGGATGCTCCTTGCCGGTTTGCGGCATGGGCGGCATCCAGACCCACTTTTTAACCTCGCCGGTTCGCCCATCGAGAATCTGAAGCTGGAAATTGCGGGCCACCACCACCTCGTTGCGCCCATCGCCGTCGATGTCGTGAATCTGGAACGGGGTGTCGTTGGTCAGCAAGCCGTTGCGGGGATCGGGCTTGCCCAGTTGCCAGAGGATGCGGCCGTCGAGCGTCACCGCCGTCACGCAACTGATCTGATCGAAGCCGTCGGCCCGCACGCGCGGGATATTTTGCGCGATCAGCAGGTCGGCGGCGCCGTCGCCATCGAGATCGCCGAACCGCACATTGCGTCCGGCGCCGAAGCCGGGAGTCTCAAACTTCCTCCATATAACAGGCTTCGGATTCGCATCGCGCAACCGCGCCAGCTCGTCGTCGCGCTGGCGGATGCGCGTCGAGATCGCGCGCACCGCCGCTTCCGGGGCGGAGACGTGAAAATCCTGAAAGCGCGCGGGACCACCCGAAATAACGCCCGTCTTACCGCGGTCGAGCTCTGCGCCGCTCGCCTCCAGCACCAGCTTGCCGTCAACGAAGGCGCGGATGCGCGGCCCGTCGTTTTCGACCTTCAGCGCGTAGTAGCGCTTCGTATCGTAGGGGAAATCCGCTTCGCCCAGTTCTTTCCAGCCGTGCTGGCGCAGCGCCGGCTCGAGCGGCAGATGCAGCGCGAGACGCGCCTTGTGGCCTTCCGCCAGCGCGAATAGATAATAATGCCGGTTGGTTTTGTAGCGGAAGACTACGCCTGCCATATCGGCCGGCGCCAACGGTTTGACCTTCACCTCGACGGTGTAATCGCTCCACTCCGGATCGCCGGTGATGAACATCGGGTAGGTCCATTGGTGCGAAGTGGAGTCGATCTGCTCTTCGAGATACGGTTTGCCGTTTTCGTCCCCCACCAGCCATGCGTCCTGATGGCAGATGGCATTCGCCCATCGCCCGAGAGGGACGCCCCGGTTCGCCAGGTAGTGATACTCCTGAATCGCGCCGTTCAGCTCGCCGACCGGCGAAGTCAGCCACCCGGCCGGATAACGCGAAAAATCGTCGCGGAACAGATCGGCGCCCAAGCACGAGCCGGCCCCCAGCAGAAAAGACACACACATCAGAACTTTGCATTTTCTGGGATTCATCTATATTAAAATCCTTGTCTAGAAATCCACCCTCATTCCAAATTGAAAAGTCCGGGGATTGTAATTCGCGTTCGAAGACCGTATCTGCCCGAAGGTGGCGGACGAAACGGTGACATCCGGGTTGTTGAGCATCGGCACATTGAACGGATCGAAGCAATCGATCCGCAGCGAGAGCGTGGCCCGCTCGCGGAGCGGAAACTGCTTCTGCAGGTTTGCGTCGTAGTTGAAAAAGCTGGGACCGGTGACAGTGCCGATGCCGGCGGTTCCGAACTCGCGCGCCGGATTCGACACGCCGGGATCGATGTAGGGCGGCAACTGATACGCCGTAGTGTCGAACCACTCCCCGGCGGCCCGCCCGCGGGATTGACCCGAGTGGCTCAAATTCCCGCTCGAGATCCGGTTGGCGCGGTTGGCCGCGGCGCCGGCCGGACTCGTGCCCACGCCCGCCATTACCGTCAATGGCGCCCCGGACTGCCAGGTCCCCAAGCCGGACAACACCCATCCGCCGGCGATTCCGTTCAGCCACGAACTCAAATGCTCGCCGAATCGCCGGCCGCGGCCCAATGGCAACTCATACACGTGGTTGAAGTGGAAGACGTTGTACGGTTGTGCTGAAATCGGTCCATAATCGTAGGACCACAGGGCATTGCCGATCGGATTCGAGGCCTGATACTGATACCCGAGAAGACGCGAATAGGAATAATTCACGTCAAACAGCAGGCCATTATGGAAGCGCTGGCTGAGCTCGATTTCCCCGGAATTGAAATTCGAGTTGCCGCCCTCGGTGTGCTGGCCCAAGGAGGTGCTGAATTGCGGCCAGCGCCGCGCGGTGGGGTCGCTCGATGGGCGCGAGAGGCACACCACCGGACCGGGCACGCAGGT
>JBDTAT010000700.1:0-2548 GCA_039924505.1 Bryobacteraceae bacterium | reverse complement strand
CCAACGGCATAAAGCAGCGCCTCTCCCGAGATCTTCTTCTTGCTCCCGAGATTCGCGACTACACCGCCGGTCGCGGCTTCCTCGACGCTTTCCACCTCTTCGTTCAGGCGCATCGTCACGCGGCTGTCGCGCAGGTGGTACGAGAGCGCTTCCACCATTTCGGCATCCGCGAATTCGAGCAGGCGCGGACGTTTCTCCACTAGAATCACGCGCACGCCGAGCGTGGCGAACATACAGGTGTATTCGACGCCGATCACGCCGCCGCCCACCACGATCATGCTCTTCGGAATTTCCGGCATCTGCAGGATCTGATCGCTGTTGATGATCGTGCGATTGTTGAGCGGAACGTTCGAGGAGACCGCCGGCTTGGTCCCCGTGGCAATCACGATAACCGGCGCTTCGTACTCCTGCACGCCCCGCGAGTTCTCCACGCGGATGTGGGTTTTGTCGGAAAAACTGGCGGTTCCCGACAGCACTTCGATGTTGTTGCGCGAAAGCTGCGCTTGCGTGACGTCGATCTCGGTCTTGATTACATGCTGCACGCGGAACGAAAGATCGGCCATGGTGATCCGTTCTTTCACGCGATAGTTGATGCCGTAGATACTCTGGTAATAGAAGCCGGACAGGTGCAGCACGGCCTCGCGCAGGGTCTTGCTTGGAATCGTTCCGGTGTTGATGCAGGATCCCCCGACCACTTCGCGCTTTTCGATTAGCACCACGCGCTTGCCGAATTTCGAACCTTGAATCGCCGCGCGTTGGCCGGCGGGTCCGGAACCGATTACGATGAGATCGCAGGTTTGCATTCAATTGGAGCCATTGTAAGAGATTTCACCTAGAGGAGTGGACATGGAGAAGAAAGAATCTCTCCGCCGCGATTTGCTCGAACTATTGGAGGGCAAGGGGGCGCACGCGGATTTCGAAGCGGTTTTCAGCGGCGTTCCTTCGGAGGCGCGCGGCCGGAGGGCGGCGGGGTTGCCGCACACGCTTTGGCAGCTTTTGGAACACCTGCGGATCGCGCAGCGGGATATTTTGGAATTCAGCCGGAATAGCGCGCACGTCTCGCCCAAATGGCCGGAGGGGTATTGGCCTGCGACCGATGCACCTACTGAGGAAGGGGATTGGGACCGAAGCATCGCCGCGTTCAAGTCCGATCTGGAGGCGATGCGGCGACTGGTGGTGGACCCATCCACGGAGCTGCTCGCGCGAATTCCGCACGGTGACGGCCAGACGATTTTTCGCGAGGCGCTTCTGTTAGCCGACCACAATGCCTATCATCTGGGTCAGGTGGTTTCGGTGCGGCAAGCTCTGGAGAACTGGCGAGCCTGAAAATAGATTCGTGTTTTTGCGTTGCGAGTTTTGGATTGACACGAACCGCAACCGGATGCAGAATAGCTGAGACGCTCGAGTCAAACAAGGAGAATCCAGGTGCTGCGTTTGCTGATCCTTTTAGTCGCGTGGGGGGGCTCGCCGCATTCGCCCAAAATCCTCTAGACGATAATTTCAACGGCAATACCATTAACAATCGTCGAGACAAATAATCGTTTGGAAATGGTGCATACCTTGGCTGGCGTGATCTCCTGTCAAGGTTTGCAAAGCCGTTGCAAAGTTAGCGGAGACTTCGACGTCCAAGTCGACTTTGCGCTCCCCAACTGGCCGACGCGAAAATTTTCACACCGTCCGATTCGGCGCTCTGGATCTTCCTCAATGACCGGTGGGAATCGTTGGAGTATATAGGAATAGCTATCAAGCGGAAGGTTACCAGTTCAGAACGGCGTCGGGTGTTTCCGCCGATGTCGCCGTATCGGATTCCTCGGGCGCGTTGCGGCTGGGCCGCGCCGGCCACTCGGTAACGGCATACTACTCGAACGGCGGTGGCTTCGTTTCTCTCGGCACCGCGCAGACAAACGCGGTGGATACCGGATTTAACCTGGATTTCTCTAGCCCGCTCACCACCTCTCCTGCGAAATATCGCCATCGCGTTCGATAATTTGAGGTAATCAAGGAATAGCGGCGGGACCGGGCCGAATCGCTTTATCACCGATTACGAGTTCATTACCAGTCAGCCCGCGTCCGGGGGCAGGCGTATTTGACATACCGCGCGAATCTTGTAAATCCTCCCGGCCAGGATTTCGCTCAGGTAACCGCGACGCTGACAAGCCTTGATCCGTTTAATATTCGCGTCGTGCCGGGCCAAGGCATCGTGACTAACGCCACTAGTCCGGTCGATTTCTCGAAACTACAACGGACCTTCAAAACGACACCCGCCGGGCCGATCGCTGACGCCGGACCCAACCAGACTGTCCCGGCTGGGAGTACCGTCACGCTCGACGGCGGCGGATCGAAAAATCTGGGCGGCATTGGCAATCCGACTTACAATTGGGCGTTCACGTCGAGGCCTCCGGGAACTGCGACACGGCTATTTTTTACAACCAGCGCCATTCCGTTTTTTGTCGCCGACGTGCCGGGCGTTTACACTCTCCAATTGACGGTGGGGAACGGTGTTACCACGAGTGCCGCGAGCGTGGCAATCACCGCCGTGCCTCCATCG
>JBDTAT010000699.1:0-4452 GCA_039924505.1 Bryobacteraceae bacterium | reverse complement strand
CACACGTCTAGGTTAGTCCGAATCGCCGCAACGCTTGCACTTGCCCGACGCTGACCAGGTTATTTCAAACTGACCCACTACCCGAAATTCCGTCTTCAAATAATGGCCACGCGCCTATCGCGAATCTCCCGCCTCATGGCCGCATCCGGCAGCGGTCCGTGCGCATCGGGTCTCATTCCCAGACGCTTCCGCGCGACCGCCAGAACGGGGTACGTTTGTCTCCAGGCAATCACACCGAGTGAATAGTTTGCCAGTTCGCTCCGCGGATCGGCCGAGAGCAATTGCCGGTAACGCGCCTTGGCGTCATCGAGCTTGCGGGATTTTTCTTCACCGTTCAACGCCTGCGCCTCGTCCAGCGTCACCATCGCGAGTGCCTTTAGCGCAGTCGGGTTGCGCGGGTCCAAGCGTCGCGCCTCGCCGTATTCCGCCTCCGCCTTCCGCGCGAAGTTAAGATTTTCCGGCGGCCGGCTCTCTGACGCGAACATGAATTGAACCATCCACGCGCATCCTAGAAAAAGATGCGGCTCGATTCGACCGCGGTCAAGGGCAACCGCCGTCTGATAGGCTTCGGCCGCCCTCGCGTACTGGCGTGTCTCGAATGCCTGCGTACCACGGTTCAGCCACGTCTGAACGTTCGACGGCGCCTGCGGCATCGCCGGTATCGCCGGCAGCAGAAGAATTGCCGTTCGCAGCCGCATCTTCAACGCTCCTGGGTCGGTTAGACACCGGTCGCAGAAGAAAGTTTCAGCCCGCCGGACGGAATCCCCCGCGCCGATTGCGGCCCCTGTCACCCAAATTTAAGGTCTTCGACTGAGGGAATTCCGAAGGCGTTCGCTCTATTGTTAAACCATGACCGTGCTGGCGTCTTTGTTTTTATTCGCCCTTACCGTAAAGACCGGCAACACACCGCTGAAGACGGCCTGTGATGACGATGCCGACGTGATCGCGACGCTGGCCGCCGGCACACCGGTCGAGGTTCGGTTCGCGCTTACCGGCGATGGGGTGCCCTGTTATAAAGTCGAAGTCCCGGTGCAAGGCAAACCGGTTCTGGGATACCTGCCGGGTCCGGCGCTGGCCAATTTGCAGGAGTTCGACCAACGGCGCCGGGACGCCGCGTGGCTGGATGCGGCGAATGCGATAGGATCGGTCGCGGCCATGCACTCGGCTGGCTTCAGTCCCGGGGGTCCTATCGGCAGCGGCGACCCGGCCGCGCGCCAAGCCGTTCAGCTACTCGAAGAAAATCAGCCCAACAAGGCGCTCGATATTCTGGAAGCGGTGCTGCCCAAGCGGTCGCGCGATCCAGTCCTGTTAGCGGTGGCGGGAGTCGCGGCGTGGCGCTCCGACGACAGTAAACGGGCGCTTGAATACTTGAAGGAGTCGCTCGACATTCAGCCGAACGCCGATTTGGCGCGTCTCTATAAGCGCGTCGAGAAGGAAGTCGATAGCGATCGCGGCAACGAAAAACTGTACGGCATGCGCTTCGCATTGCGTTACGAGGCCGGAGCGATTTCCCCCGAAGACGCGCGCCGCATGGTAGCCGTCCTCGACCAGGAATACGCGCGGATCTCCGCCCGGATCGGCTGCCCTGCCACCGAACGCATCGTCGCGATTGTGCAAAGCCGTCAAGCGTACTTGAAAAGCATCGATGCCGCGGAGTGGAGTGGCGCGCAGTACGATGGCCGCATCCGTGTCAGCCTGGTGGACGGCGCGCCCATAGGCGATGCAACGCGCCACATGTTCGCCCATGAAATCGTGCATGCCTGTCTGGCGACCCTGGGCCGCTGGCCGGCGTGGCTGCAGGAAGGGCTGGCGCAAAAGCTTTCCGGCGACACGCTCTCGGCTGCGCAGCGCCGGCACTTGCAGTCGCTGGCACAAGCCCACGCCCTGCCCCGGCTCGGCAATTTGAGTCAGGACTGGTCGCGGATGAACACGCAACACGCCATCATGGCCTATCAACTGGCGCTGGCCGCAACGGATTTGCTATTTCAACGCTACGGGGACGCCGCCATCCGCGATGTCATAAACAGCCCGGAGCGATTGCCGCAATTCACCGCCGAACTGGACCACGAACTCGGCCTTTGAGTTTCGGCAATTTCGCGCACCAGTTCGTGCGCCGCCGCGCGCTTTCCGCTACAGTCCTTAGAGTATGGTGTTCGAAAGTGCGGCGTTCGCCTTCCTGGCGCTGACGGCCGTTTCGCAGTGGGTGCCCATGCGCTGGCATTCCACCGATCCGACGTCGCTCGAACTGCTCGCCGGCACGCCCGTCAATTGCATCCTCCTCGAATCAAACGCCTGGAAACCCGCTTTTCTCAGTGAGGCCGCGCGCCGGCATTTCGCCGTCGCGGGCGTTATCCATCCCGGACCGGACGCCGCTCGCCAATCCACCCGCGCCCTCGCGCTGAAGCTCGCAGCCCTGGTGCTCGACGGCGATTTCGATCCCTCCTTGGCATCGCGCCTGCGCTCGTCCGCAGCCACTTCGTCCACGCTCCTCATTCAGCTCGCCCCTCGCCGCGGCCTTCCGCTGCTCAGCCGCGACCCCATCCTCGGAACCTCGCAAGCCCTCTGGCCGGGCATCGAAATCGAGCACGGTGGCAAGGTCATGACCGGCCCCACCAGCACGCCGTGGATCGACACCAACACCGGCTTCCTCCGCTTCGTGCGCGCGGCGCATGACGCAACCGTGTGGGTCGGCGTCATTCCGCCCGCGCACCAGGTGCTGTCCGCCGATCGCTACGCCCAGGCCATCGGCGATGCGGCGCTGGCCGGCGCGCGCTGGATCGTTGCGCTCGATGCCGATCTGGAGAACCGCCTCCTCGCCCGCCAGCCGACAGCCGTCGCAACGTGGCGCGGCATCGCCCGTTATCTCGCTTATTTTGAGAATCACCCCGAGTGGCGCGGCTTCCGGCCCGCCAGCCGTCTCGGCGTCGTCGAAGACACCGCCAGCGGCGCGCTGCTCTCGGCCGGTTTGCTCGATATGCTTGCGTCCCTGCGCGTCGAGGCGCGCGCCATTCCTACCCGCCGTCTCAGCGCCGATCAACTGCAAGGCGTCCATTTATTGCTGAACATCGACGCGGCCTCGCTCGACGCGCCCCAGCGCCAACTCCTCAGCGGCTTCGCGCTTTCGGGAGGCGTCGTATTGAACCCGCCCGCCGATTGGCGCTTTCCCGCCGCCGGCCCCGATCGCATCGTGCCCAACCGTCAGCAGGCCAACGCCATTCAGAGCATCTGGGAGAGCATCTACAACCTCACCGTCCGCAAGAATTTCTGTGCCCGCACCTTCAACACCTCCGGTGTGCTGTCGAGCGTTCTCGAGTCACCCGGCGGATCGAGCGTGCTCGTCCATCTGCTTAATTACACCGATTTTCCCGATGAGCAGATCACGGTTCATGTGCTCGGACATTGGAAGCGCGCGCGCCTCTACCGTCCCGGCAAGAAGACCTTGGAGCTGCCGGTCTACACAGTGCCGGACGGCACGGGCGTGGACATCGACAAGCTCACCCTGCTCGCTACCCTGCGCATGGACTGAAAACCAGTTGCGCGGGCGCCAGACGGTATTGCGGAATCGCAGACAGCAGACAGCGGGCCACCCGGTCCGGTTTTGCGGTTTCAAACAAGCAAGTCTGCGAACCCGCCCGCCCTTGAACGCGCACGGTCTGTTCCTGCTGGCTCACCCGGTAGGCCATCTGGGCGCCATGATGCGCTTGCAGGGAATCGAGCGGCCAATCGCTATCGGCCACCATGTGAATCCCTCCGTCCGCACCGATCAGAATCGTGATCTCCGACGGTCTGTCGCTCGTTGCCGTCGCACACTCCGCCGCCTCAAATATCTTAGCGGCGTTATCGAGGAACCGGCTCACAATTCTCTTATCGAACCGCCGCCGGACAATATGAACCCGCGCGGCCGTCTTGCGCTATACTCACCCTCATGGCGTAGACCTCGCCCGGCGTCCGGAGGCGCCTCAGGTGAACGACCTTCTCTTTATTATCCGTTCGCGATCGGTTCGCTGGACCGTGCTCGCCGCAGCCGTGGGCGCCTCGGTCGTCTTCGTCCTTGGACTCGGTAGCACTCTAGGCTGTGACGATGTCTGCTCCTGCCTCGGATATAACGGATCCTCCTCTTCTTCTTCTTCCTACATGAAGGCGTCGGAGGCCTACGGGAAAATTCCGTTGTCTTTTGAAGCCAATCGCGGACAAATACCCGGCGATTACAACTATCTGGCGCGCGGCGCCAACTACGATGCGTTCTTCGCGCCGCAGGGTGTCCTCATCGCCCTCCACCAGCAGCCGGATGGCACACCCGGCCGTCAAATCCGCGTCAAATTCACCGGCTCTTCCACGCCCGCGCCCCAAGGTTTTGAATTGCTCCCGGCGCGCGCCAATTACTTCATCGGGAACCAGCCCAGCCGCTGGGTAACCGATGTCCGCTCCTTCGCAAGATTGCGTTATCCGGCT
>JBDTAT010000698.1:0-3801 GCA_039924505.1 Bryobacteraceae bacterium | reverse complement strand
CGCAGACGCGCGGATCCGGTTCCCCGAGCACGGTCTCAATCGGACGCGCGCTGCCTGTCATCCGTCCCACCAGCAGCGCGGCCTTGCTGCGGACACGCCGGTTCGGACTCTTCAAAAGCTGCACCAGAATCGGCAGCAGCCGCGTGCCGCTCGACACCGCCGTGCAGATTTCCAGTATCCGCTCTTCTCCGCACGCGTCGAGTCCCGTGTCCGCGCCGTCGCCGACCAAAAGGCGCGCCAATTTCACGTCCGCTTGCGAGTCCATCTTCTGAAGCGCATGGCCGATAGCAACGGATTCGTCCAGGGTAAAACTGGATGGATCGCACAGCAGGTTATACAGCAGCCCTTGATCGACCATGAAACGGCAGAGATATTGATACCCCCCCGAATCGGAGGAGGACTTAAGCAACTGGACGACAGAGTGCGAGAACTTCTGGCGGTCTTGCTTGAGCAGGTCGAGAATTTCCCGGCGGGCGCGGGACGCCTCCAGCGGCGTGCCCGAAAAATTGTCGATCAGATGCTTTAGAGACGCTTCCATCCGATAGACTCATCGGCGAAACCCGCCGGAGATTGAGCGGGGTCTTCCGAGCCGTGACCGTAAGGGAGGGGTTGCAGATCGAGCGAAAAGCTCGCGCTGTCCAATATCCCGCGCACGGTGCTACGCGCCGCACCCTATATGCTTCTAAGAGAGAGAATAGGGAGCTATGGAAATTACACGACGATCCGCACTCGGGGTACTCGCCGCCGCAGCAGTAACTCCGGCCTTGGCCTTTCAGCAGGAAAAGAGCAAGCTGAAAATCACCGGCGTGCGCATCGTTTCGACGCGGCCGCGCCATCCCGCGCCCGTCTATACGCCGGCGCCCGGGGCGTGGTCCACCGGCGGCGTTGAAGTCGCCAGCCCCATGTCGATCTATCCGGAATACAAATCGCGCCGCTCGCTATTCATGGCCGACACGCCGGAAATGGGCGGGTTCACGGTCGAAATCTCCACCGATAAAGGCGTGAAGGGCTACGGCCACGGCGGCCCCGCCGGCGCGCTGGTCGTCGAAAAGCATCTCACTAAACTTCTGATCGGCGAGGATCCGTTCAACGTCGAGCGGATTTGGGATATTCTCTGGCGGTCCACGATGTCCTACGGCCGCGCCGGCGTGGTCATCAACGCCATCAGCGGCGTCGATCTCGCGCTTTGGGATTTAATCGGCAACGCCCTCGGCCAGCCGGTTTACCGCTTGCTCGGGGGCGAAACCAAAGCGCGCATCCCCGCCTATTGCACTGGCAACGACGTCGCCCAGCACATTGCCTTCGGCTTCCAGCGGCTGAAATTGGCCATTCCCTACGGACCCGCCGACGGCAAGCCGGGCATGCAGAAAAATGCGGACCTGGTCCAGCGCACCCGCGAGCAGCTCGGCGGCGCCGGCGACATCATGCTCGATTGTTGGATGTCCTGGACCGAGCGTTACACGCTTGAAATGGCCGAACTACTCGCGCCATACAAAGTCTACTGGATGGAGGAGTGCCTTCAACCTCACGATTACGAAGGGTTCGGCCGCTTGAACGCGGAGATAAAATCGACGCGCATCGCCACCGGTGAGCACGAATACACGCGCTACGGTTTCCGTCGATTGCTGGAACATCGCAGCGCGGGCATTTGGCAACCGGATGTGACCTGGTGCGGCGGCATGACCGAGCTACGGCGCATCGGCGCGCTCGCGGCCGCATACGATATCCCGGTTATCCCGCACGCCGGCGGCCTCACCGAGGCCGTCCACTTCGTGATGGCCACCACCAATTCCCCGTGGGCGGAGCTCTCCCTTCCGCCTCCGGGCGGCCCGAAAGAAGTCTACGATCTCTGGTCCGCGGAGTACAATATTTCGAAGGGACCCGAAGGCATTTACATGCGCCCGCGCGACAAGCCAGGCTTCGGCTGGGACTTCGACGCCGCCTGACCCACGGCTATTTCCCGTCGCAACTCGGCAATTTCATGAAGCGGTTTTAAGCGGCTTCGCGAGCAACGAATCGACCCGGATGGGTTTACATTCGATAGAGCGACGGGATTCGCGAGAGTGGATCCGATGGAGTCGCTCGCAAGCAAAGAGGGGAAAGATGAGACTGCATACGGTTCGAAACTTGTTAGCTGCAACGTTCGCGATGGCGTCGTTCCTGATAGTAGCGCCCGCGGTGTCGTCCGCGGGTGTTTTCGTTTCTGTTTCCATAGCGCCACCGGTTTTGCCGGTGTACGTGCAACCGGTCTGCCCGGCGCCGGGCTTCCTTTGGACTCCCGGCTATTGGGGTTACGGCGCCGCTGATTATTACTGGGTCCCGGGCACCTGGGTTCGCCCCCCACGGGTTGGTGTCCTCTGGACTCCAGGTTATTGGGGATTCGGCGGCGGCGCCTATCTCTGGCATGCCGGCTACTGGGGCCCGCACGTCGGCTTCTACGGCGGCGTGAATTACGGCTTTGGGTACGGCGGCGTCGGGTTTGCGGGCGGACGCTGGGTGGGAGGCGCTTTCAGCTATAACACGGCCGTGGCGCACGTTAATACTACGGTCATTCACAACACGTACGTCAACCGGACCGTGATTAACAACACGACGGTAAACCGGACCAGTTTCAACGGCACCGGGGGAGTGATGGCCCGGCCGACGCCGTCCGAAATGACCGCCAGCCGCGAAGAGCACGTTGCCGCCACCCCCATGCAAGCCTCGCATGAGCATGCCGCCAGCATGAACCGCTCGCAATTCGCGTCCGTAAATCACGGCCGTCCGTCAATGATGGCGACGGCGCGCCCCGGCGCTGGGATGAATCGGAATGCCGGCATGGCGAATCGCCCGATGAACCATCCCTACGCCGAAGGGGCCCAGAGAAATGCCGCGCCGCGGTCCGAGGCGCGGCAGCAAAACCGCGCCCCTATGAATCGCGGGGAGGGACATCCCGAGAATCGGGAACGTGAGGAGCGCCGCTAAAAAATCACGGCCGTTCATTGCGCGCGTTGAAGCGAACGCTGAGAGAGCCGCCAAGGCTCTCCGCCGTTTTTAAGAAACTCGCGCAAAACGGAGTGCAGCGCGGCACAGTTCCTGGTTGATTTGGTGGCGCGCGCCGCACCCTTTGCGCTTTTAAAATACGAACTTCAATCCAAACTGAATCTCGCGCGGCGCTTCTGCACCGGTGATCTTCCCGCCTTGCGGCAAATTGACGCTCTCGTTTGGCAGATCGAAGTGCGGTGTGTTGGTGAAGTTAAACATCTCACAGCGGAATTCCAGGCGCCGGGTTTCGGCAATCTGGAAACTCTTCCCCACCTTCAAATCCAGACTTTTCAAATCCGGTCCGCGCAGAATGGCCCGTCCGCTGTTCCCGTAGGTGTACGCCGCCGGAATGGAAAAGTCGGCGATGTTAAACCAGTCGTTGATGCTCTGCCCGCTTGAAAGCACGCCGCTGCCGTTGCGGTTCGGATGGTTGGTGTTCCCCACGTTCGCAATATCGGTGGACACCACCGGCGTAAACGGGATTCCGCTGCGCCCCGAAACAATACCCGCAACCTGCCATCCGCCGAGCACCCAATCCGCCGGCCCGCGCGCATTCATCCATTTCCGCCCCTTTCCTACCGGCAGATCGTAGATCACGCTCGCGATGAACACTTGCGGAATATTGAAGGTCGAATTGCCACGATTCCGCAGCAGGTCGTAGTTGTTCTGGACCCCGTTGCCCTGCGCGTTCGAATCGGTCTCACCCACATCGTCTATGGAATGCGAATAGGTGTAGGACGCGAGCAGACTCAACCCGCTGGTATAACGCTTCTCCAG
>JBDTAT010000697.1:0-5565 GCA_039924505.1 Bryobacteraceae bacterium | reverse complement strand
GCGGTGGAGCGTTTGCAACTGCCAACTGCCACCGAGGTTTCGCGCGATCAAGCGGTTGCGTGCGGCGCATTGATCGGCCGCACGAGCCGGCTGGGACTCTCGCTGGGCGATTGTCTGTGTTTAACTGCCGCCGCATCGCATGGCGCCGCTGCCATGACGGCGGACCGGCAATGGAAAGCAATGGATGGCGTCCAGGTTGGCGCGAACGCCGTGCGGGTAGAATTGATCCGATAGCGCGGTTTGGTTAGGAACGCACCGCTGTGTTGAGCGAATTTTCCCGGCTGTGCAGTGCGCCGCTACGCAAAATCGGATACCGGAAAAAGGTTTGGGGCAAACCCCAACGTCCAAAACCGCTCCAGCCACTACGGAGCTAGTGTATCCAAGCAGCGATCCCACCCAAACCCCAACGGAGCCGCAACACACTTTAACATGCCGGTTGACCGTGCATACACTCATATGTACGCTAGAATTGTGCTGTTCGAATGGGACCCGCAAGGCGGCCGCGAACGTTCGAAAGCATGGGGCGCGGTTCTCTGAAGCGCTGGGTGTAGTCAGCGATAACTACGCGATTACTAACCAGGACATTGAAAGCGATTCCGGTGAGGAGCGGTTTATCACTCTCGGCATGGGAATAAAGGGGCGCGTTCCGGCCGTTGTCTACTGCTACGCCAGCGCGAAGATTCGGATCATCTCAGCTCGGATGGCTGGGCGGCCCGAACGCGAACAGTATGAGACACGACGATGAAAGATACTTATGACTTCCGCGACGGCAGGCGGGGCCGCGTCGTGGCCGAGCCACCCGCGGAACCCGGAAAGGTGAGGATCACGATCCGTTTGGATGAAGACCTGGTGGACCATTTCGGCGCGATCGCCGATCGGTCTGGCGGGAAGGTCGGCTACCAAACCTTAATCAACTCGGCGCTGCGCGAATATATCGAGGGAAAAACCCCGAAGTGGGAAGAGACTCTTCGGCGCATCATCCGCGAGGAGATGAGTAAGCACAGCGCCGCATAGCGTTCGCGGTTCGACACAATGAGAGATGGCGTCGGCGCCATTCATGCGAAAGACGAGGTAATGACTTGTGATAAGCAGACGAAACTGCGCCACGACGGCGGGCGCGACCGATCGCAAACTTCCAAAAGCGAGGAAGCCGAATCTGGCGCTTGCCGGTTGGTTTCTCGTGTTCCTGGCAGCGCCGTACGTGTGGGCACAATCTGTAGGCGCACCTCGACCGCAGGGCCAGAACCCGAATGGCATGCACATATATATCTGGGCGGGCCTGAAGTCCCACTCTCCGGGTCTGCACGACTACCCACAGTTTCTCGCCGACTGGAGCAAGATTCTGACGGAGCATCGGGCGGTCGTCGATGGCGCTCTACATCCTCCCAGCAGCGCCGACCTTGAACATACCGACGTCATCGTTATCTATAAAGGCGACGCAGGCTATTTGAGCGAAGGCGAAAAGGCAACGCTCGAGGCGTTCGTCAAACGCGGCGGCGGCCTGGTTAATTTTCACGACTCTTTGTGCGGTCCGGATCCGGCGTATCTGGCGACGCTCCTGGGTGGCGCAAAGAAGCATGGCGAGGTGAACTTCACCTTGGATGCGCCCATCCACTACACAGTCGTGGACAAATCGAATCCGATCATGGCGGATATGTCGGACATCACAATTTTCGATGAAGCGTTCTTCAAGATGACGTGGGCGAATCCCGCCATCCACGTGCTGGCAACCACAAAGATCCCGCCAACGCGCAGCGCCGGCGAGCACAAGGGAGAAGTCGTGCCGCAGATCTGGACGTACGAACACACACTCCCCGGTGGCCAGCCCGCGCGAGCGTTCGTGTGGATGCAGGGGCACACTTACGCCAATTTCGCCAATTACCAGATTCAGCGGACATTGCTCCGTGGCATCGCGTGGGCCGGGAACAAGCCGGTAGACGATCTCGTGAATTACGTGGCGCCTCCCCGTCGCGCCCGCACGCCGCCCGGCCCGTGAAGCGTTTGCAACTGCCGGCCGCACGGCCATTCCACTTTTGTTTCGGCTAAACTGAAAACGTGACGGAATCTACCGTAGTCCAGACCGATCTCGCCGATAGCGAAGCGGCCGGAACGGTGTTGGGCAGGCAGATGGCGGCGGCCTTCGGCGGAGAAGCGCCGGATGCGGTCATTTTATTTGCGTCGCCGGTCTACGACTACACGGTGTTGCTGAACGCGCTGCACCGGGAGTGCGCGCCGAAAATTCTGGTGGGTTGTTCCTCCGCCGGAGAGTTCGCGGGCGCGACGCCATCGGGTTCATCGGCGTGCGGAGTGGCGATCCGGTCGACCGACATCGGGTTTGGAGTTGGATTAGGCCGGGGTCTCAAAGAAGATCGCCTCCACGCGGTAAAGGAAATGGTGGGCACTTTCCGGGGCCTTAGCGATTCTACATATCACTACCGGACGGTCCTGCTATTGACCGATGCGCTGGCGGGTTATACCGAAGAATTCCTGGAACATCTGACGCTCGAAACCGCCGGCCGCTATCAAGTTTTCGGGGGCGGGGCCGGAGACGATGCGAAATTCTCCCGCACGCATATTTTCCGCGGCGCGGAAGCGGTTACGGACGCCGCGGTCGCGTTAGAAATGTTGTCGAACAAACCTTTCGGAATCGGAGTCAGCCATGGCTGGACGCCGGCTTCTACCGCCATGGTTGTGACCGAAGCCGACGGTATGCGTCTGGTGAGCCTGAATGCAACCCCGGCCGTGGAAGTGTTCCGGGATCACGCCGAAGACAACGGTCAGGTCTTCAACGATGCCGAGCCGTTACCTTTCTTCCTTCACAACATCCTTGGAATTGAGACACCGGGCGGCTATAAGCTTCGCGTGCCGCTATCGGCGGAGGCAGACGGATCCATCGTTTGTGCGGCCGAGATTCCCGCCGGATGCACCGTCAGAATTATGAAAGCGAGCAGCACGTCGGCAGGGGATGCGGCGGATCGCGCCACAAAACACGCCATGCGGCAGGTTCGCACGGACGGGGCGCCGGCGCTAGCACTGTTCTTCGATTGTGCGGCAACGCGCCTGAGAATGGGGAAAGATTTCGGCTCGGAATTGACGCGGGTTGCCGATGAACTGGGAAACATTCAATTCGCCGGTTGCAACACGTATGGCCAAATCGCGCGTATTGACGGGCAGTTCAGCGGTTTCCACAACTGCACCGCGGTCATCTGCATTATTCCGGAGTGAACCATGACCGGCGATATTGTCGAGCTGGCCGCGGCGCTCACCCGCGACGCTCAAAACCGCCAGCACGCGGCGCGTGAATTGGCGAAGCATCTGGGGGCGGAAGATCTGCTGATTCTGGTTCCCGAGCGGCGCTACGCGGTTCACCTGCCGGCGTGCGGCTTTCCGCAGACGCTTCCTGGAGGCCGGCTGTGGCGGGCGTTCGTGTCCGAAGCGATCACAAACTCCTTCGCCGCCGCGGAGCTGAGTTACCCAGTTGCCGGGAACCGGAGAGTGGCTAAAGGCTGGACCGCCAAGGATGGCTCGATCATGGCGCTGTTCGATGGCGAACCAAACCTGGAACGGGTGGAACAAGTGCGCTCGCTGCTTCCGCTACTTACCGCAACCTTCGAACGGGAGCGCGCGGCGATCGCTTCCGAAGCGCATACAAAGATCGCCGAAAAGACGGCTGCACAGGCCCGGGAACTTGCGGAATCGCTGGACGGCGTGCGGCGGCGGCTGCAACAAACACTGATTTTGCGGGAACAGGATCTGGAGGCGCGTCAACGCGTCGAAGCGGCGCTGGAACAATCCAATGCGGAACTGAAGCGTCTGAACGAGGACCTGAAGCAGTTCACGTTTGCGGCGACGCACGACCTGCGCGAACCTCTGCGGATGATCGCGATCTACGTTCAATTATTTCAGGAGGAGGCTGGCGGCCGGCTGGGTGAGGAGAGCCGCGAACATCTTACGCGGGTTCTGAATGGAACGCAGAGGATGTCGCGGTTGATCGACGGACTTCTGGAATTCTCGCGGGTGGCCGAAATCGACGCAAAACCGTCCGCGCCGGTCGAATCGGAATCCGCTCTGAACGACGCGCTGAAGGATCTGGAGATCGCGATCGGCGAGACGAATGCGGCGATTACGCGCGGCCCGTTGCCCGAAGTGCTCACGAACCGGGTCCATCTGCGGCAGCTCTTCCAAAACCTGGTGGGGAATGCGATCAAGTACCGCAATCCGGCGAAGCGGCCCGAGATTGGGATCTCCGCGAGCCGCGACAGGGACCAATGGCGTTTCGCGATTGAAGATAACGGCATCGGCGTCGACCCCCGGTATCACGACTACATTTTTGTTCCGTTCAAGCGGCTGCACGGTTCGGAGACCTCCGGCGCCGGCATCGGACTTGCAACGTGTAAGCGAATCGTCGAACGCTACAACGGACGCATCTGGGTGGAATCGCCTGGGCAGAATGGATCGGTCTTCTATTTTTTGTTACCCGCAGCGGGGGTGGCGCCGTAGCCGGGGGCGCGCCGTTTCCTAAATCTTTTCGGGCTGCAACGGCTCCCTCGCGGTCGCAGCTCGGAAAGATGCTATTAACGCAAATCGCCGATGCCGAGCGATGCGGTGTAGAGCAAAAAATCCGCCGGGGTGAACTGCCCCGGCGGTTGACGATGGACTGAATTTTGTGGCGGAGGAAACTAATCTCCGAAGGATCCGACTTCTTCGGTCTTCTCGACCGGCAAAGGACGGGCCGAGGGCGGGGGCGCGATGGCGCCGAGTTGCACTAAACCGGCGTCTTCGGGAATCTGCTCCTTCAGAACGTGCTTGCGGTAGAGCTTCGCCATGCGCTCGTCTTCCTGCTGCTTGTGGTCGCGGGCGCGCTTCTTTTCCTCGCGGGCGGTTTTGGCGATGCCCATCTCGTCCAGGTCGTGCTGCAGGCCGTGTTTCACATCGGCTTCATTCAGAACCAGGGAGTGGCTGGCTTGCGTCAGATTCACTTTGTGGCCGCCGGCGAAGATCTCGTGCCGGCCGTGCTCTTCGTACCACTTGGTGAGCGTGGCGGTCATGTGCATCTTCTCAATAATGTTGCGCCAGCCGACGCCGGTATTGTAGGCGCAGAAGGAAATTTCGCCTTCCTGGGTGGCGTAGGGAATGATGCACTGCTCAGTGCGGCGGAAATCGTAGTTGAACAGATCCTGGAACCACATGCCGGCGATGAACAGGAAATTCCAGCGGTCGGCGCGGCGGATATCGATGTCGGTGCGGGTGCGGTCGGCGGTGACTTTGCCGTAGCTCTTACCGCTCATGCCGAAGCACTTATCGAACTTGGCGACCAGATCGGTCAGCTTGAAGTGGGTTGGGGAGTGAAATGGATCGTAGTTGCGGAGCAGCGCCAGGGTGACGCCGAGCACGGAGAGTTTGCGGCTGCGCGCGCCATCGTTCACGTGGGCGATGTCCTTGGCGAGACGGTCGGCATGCAGGAACGCGGTGACCGGGACGGCTTCCTTGGTCTCCTTGTCGCACATGACGGCCATGCCGATGCCGCAGTTGGGATGGCAACCGCAGGAGAGCTGGCCCCAATCC
>JBDTAT010000696.1:0-9611 GCA_039924505.1 Bryobacteraceae bacterium | reverse complement strand
TGGAAATTCAAGCCTTGGTAAAAATCGCCGCTGCCGGGGCGTGTGAGAATCGGCGGCGGCGCGTTGGGCAGGATGCCGTTGGGGCCTATGCCAGGATTGGTCAACTGCACGTTCATAATGCCGCGATACTTATCGTGCCAAGGGCGCGGGTTCTCGTAACGCACACCGATGTTCAGAGTAAGTTTCGTTGTGATTTTCCAATCGTCCTGGATGAAGGCGGCGTAGGAAGTGCGGCGCAGCAACGCGTCGGCCATGGCGGTGACGCGCGCGGATTGTCCGGGCAAGCCAAGCATGTAATCGGCAAATAAGTATCCAGTGGCGCCGCGGTTGGCGGGATCGAAGGTGGACTGGCCGTCGAAGAGAAACTCGCCGGTGGCCTTCTGATTGCCGTACTGGTTGTAGCGGTCGCGCCGGATGTCGGCGCCGAACTTGATGGAGTGGCGGCCGCGCACCATGGAAATGTTATCCATGAATTGGAACATGTCGTCGCGGGTGATCCACGGCGTGACGCCGCCGAAGCCGCTGACGCCGCCTCCCAGATCGATGGCGGGCGGGCCGTAGGCAAGCGGACTTGGAGCGAAGAGTCCGTTGATGCCAAGCCCCGATTGCACATCCTTGGTGTTGGCGAAGTAGCCGGCGAGATCGTTATTGAATTGGTCCCATGCGAAACGGGCCTCGTTGACCGTGGATGGATTCAAGATCCGCGTGTTCGCCAGCATTCCCTGACGGACGGTGGTCGAGACGTGCTGGCTGTCGGTGAGGAAAGTTGCGGCCGGTTCTTGGAGGTCGTTGCCCCAACTGAAGCGGCCGAACCAGCTTGAGCTCGTATTCTCCACCCAGTCGATACGCTGGTTGAACTGATCGGAGTCGGTGGGCGCGACGGCCTGGCGCACAAAATTATTTGCCGTGACGGTGTTTCCCGGAACGGTGGGCGTCGCGTAATACGCAAGCAGATTGAGGGATGCTGGATTAAGCCGCGCCGTAGGGATAATGTTTCCGGGGAACGGAGTGGCGGCAATGGCGATGCCGGCGGAATTGTAAGTGCGGGTCAGCGGATCGAAAATTGTCCGGCCCGCGCCTGAAAAATCGCCCGCGCGCATGGCGAGCGTCGCCACCGATGAGGTGACCTGCGTGGTCAACCGGTCGCGCAACTCCTCGAAGTTCGATAGGAAGAAGAGCCGGTCCTTGCCGTTGAACAGCTTGGGAATTGTGATGGGGCCGCCGAGAGTGAAGCCGTAGTCGTTGCGCCGGAATGGATTCTTGTGCGCGGCCGACTGCTGCCATTCGCGGGCATCGACGGCGGAGTTGCGGAGAAATTCGAACGCCGTGCCGTGATAGTCGTTTGTGCCGGATTTTGTGGTGACGTTGATTTGAGAAGAGCCGCGGCCGAACTCCGCCGAGAACACGCCGGTCTGAACTTTGAATTCCTGGATGGCGTCGACCGATGGGTGGATGATGTAGGAGTTGAAATTCGGATCTGTGTTTTCCATTCCGTCGAGCGTGTAACGATTGAATTCAAGACGCTGACCGGCCACCGAAAGCGAAGTCTGGCTGCGCGCGCCGCCTTGCAAGCCCCCGGCTCCGCCAGCGCCGCCTTCGGTAGTGACGTTGGGGCTGAGGGTGACGAGTTGAAGGTAATCGCGCCCGTTGAGCGGCAGGTCCACGATGCGGCGGTTTTCAATGACGGTGCCGAGCGCGACGGTTTCAGTGGCGAGCAGCGGCGCTCCGCCGCGGACTTCCATCTGCTGGGTAACTTCGCCGACTTCCATCTGAAGATCGATGCGCGCGACAGCGCCCACCTGAATGTCGACGGCTTTGCGGTTGGCCGCTTTGAAACCGGAATGTTCGATGCGAATATCGTAGACCCCGGGCGGAAGGTACGGCACGGTGTAATTGCCCGTTTCGTTAGTGGTCGCGGTTCTCGCCTGATTCGTCCCGGTGTTGGTTGCGGTGATTAAGGCGCCGCCGATGACGGCGCCTGTGGCGTCGGTGATGGCGCCGGTGATCTCTCCAGAATCCTGCGCGCAGAGCCGGACACCCGGCAGCGCGACGATCAGAATGAACAACGCTCTGAAGCGTCTCATCATAGTGCCTCCTTGTAATTCAAGTCAGGCGCGGTGGCGTTACGGCTTGTTCACTTTCACCACGAAATACGTAATCTGTTGGCCGGGCGCAAGGAAGAACTGGTGCGGCATGCCGGCTGGAATATGCACGACGTCCCCGGCGGAAAGATTCTTCTTTACGCCGTTTTTGATCGAAGGGCCGCGCACTTCGCCGTGCCCGTCATTTTTCGGATCGACCACTTCGCCGCCGGCCACCAGGGTTGCCTCGCCGCTTTCGACCACCATGATGTCCGTCTGATTTTCGTGCAGCTCGGCGACGCCATTTTTGTCGCGATGCGAGACGGAGAGCGAGTGATTATCGAACCGTGCGCTTTTGGGTCCGGCCGACGGCGGAGCGCCTTTCGGCCAATAGACGAATCCCGCCGGATCGGCGGCCATTACCGAGACCAGAGCGAATCCCGACAAGAGGAGTAGTTTATGTTTCATGAGTGGTTACCTTTCTGAGAGTCTCAGCAAGCGGCAAGACGGTCGCGGCCCATAAAATGCCGGCACGCTGAACGTGAATTCCGGAGCATGCACGGCGCCGCTGCGTTAAAGCCCGTCGTTCGGGCGTGCCGGAGTGAAAGACGCGCGCCGTTTTCGTTCCAGTAGCGGCTGGGAGATAAACGGAATTCAGCCGGTCGCCGTCGACGACTACCTCGCGCCAGTTCGCGCTGCCCTCATGTTCCGCGAGTATTTCAGAAAGCCGGGCGTGCGGAGGTTCGTGCGCAACATAGTGCCGAAGCGTAAACGGCTTCAACGCCCACGTTTTTTGCTGCGCGCACACGATAGAGGCGGAGACGGCAACGCCGAGTGCGATGGTGGAAGCGAGTTTCACCGGAGTTCGTTTAAAGCAGTGACGGGCACAAAAAACATATTCAGCATGGATCATCCCCGCCAAGTGGCTTTCGGAGAAGTATATCACCAACGGATTTGAGAGTGGATCGAGTCCGCAGCCTCCACCGATTACTGGGAGCACGGTCGGGTTGATCGCCGACTCTGCGCCGCGCACTGCCGCGAACCCGATCGAATTGACGCGCTCCCACGCGAAACGCTACAGTAAAGATAGTTCATTCCTTGCGCGTCCCCATCGTCTAGCCCGGCCTAGGACACCGCCCTTTCACGGCGATAACAGGGGTTCGAATCCCCTTGGGGACGCCAAACTCGATTCGTCTTCTGCGTTGGCTTGCAACTATTTGAAAAGACTGACGGGTTCCGGGGTTCCAAATCTTTCCCTGGAAACTGGCAACCCATTGGCGAACAGCGCACGCTGAATCCTCAGTCTGTTCTCGAAGGAAGCACCTGCCCAGACGCTCGCCGCATTGGTCAGCATCCACCCGGCGAAGTCCAAAAGCAGTTCGACTTCCGCGAGTTCGAGTACGGCTTCCCCTTCCAGAAGGCCAGCCGCTTCCAGTTCGGTTCCAACCTTTCCCATTTGGTCGTCATAGATTTCCTTTGTGATCTTCTCCGAGATCCAGGCTCTGAGGATTCTTTCCCGGTACGCCTGTAGTTCCTCAACTCGTTTTCGGGCTTGCGCCAACTGGTCGTCTCGAAGGGATTTCTTCTGCCGCCAAACAGCCCGAATAGCCTCACGGAGCAAGGGCAGGAACGCCTCGCGTATGCGCAGTGAATCGAGCAGTTCCAGGAATTTGACATCGAGGTTGAGCCGTTTGAACTTTACAGCTCGGCAGCCGCGCACCCGACAGAAATAATACCCGTGTTTACCTCCATGCCTGCCCGTGGAGAAACTCCCGGCGAGGCACTGCCCGCAGGCGGCGCAGCGCGCGTGCAAGCCGGTCTCAGCCGTGCCTAGGCCCAAGGCAAGGTTCTTGGTCGGCCCAAAGCTGCCGTGCGTCCTGAGAGGGTCCTACTCCTGAAGGAACGCGGTCTCAGCACCCGGGCCATCGCTGCCGAAACGGGCGTGAGCGCGATGACGATACAGCGAATCCTCGCCGCCAACCAGTAGCCTCGGTCGGGGGCGAACTTTCCGAGAAGCCCACATATCATTCCTAACTGCTGAGAGCTACTTCGGCGAAATCGGCGACTTGCCGATTCGCCCGGACTTTGTCCAGCGAGATCTGACTCCACGTGGAGTCGTACTTATTTCAATGACTTCCTAAGCAGTGTGCGCTGCAATCTCTTCTGCGAACTCCTGCAGCACGTCCTTGCTCCATTCGTGCAAATCCCCGTCACGCGGCTTGAGCAAGTACCACATCCGGTTCTCGTCTGTCCGGGGGAAATTTCCCCGATAGTTGCGTTGGAGGTGCCAGCAGATCAAATCAGCCGCCTGAAGAGCTATTTCCTTCTCGGGCGTGCTCGACTTGCATTCACCGAACAGCTCCGCCACTTCCGGATCTTCTGCGGCAAAAAACCTCCGCGTAGCCTCCACTACCATCTCCATACCCTTCTTGGTCTCCTGCTTCTCAGCGAAGACAAAGTTGACCTTGGTGGCGTCCGGGTGAAGCTTCTTTACGCGGTTCAGCACAAGTTGGAAATAGGCCATATAGCACACGTAATCGGGATTATCTAGGCCCGTCTTGCTCTTCCTAGGCCCAGTCTGCTTTGGGAAAACCTCATGAAGCATCGATCGCTTGATAACAGACGCAACCGCATCCAACGCTCCGGTGCTATATATAACCCTGACCGCCTCGGCGACCCTGTCTTCGGAGTCCTTGAAGGCCATTCCGACCCTTGCGCGCCAATAGCTGCTGCGGATATCTGTCATGTGAAGATCTGGAATCTTTGGCGGTCCGTCCAAGACCCTCTCTTGCCACGCTCTCCTGACATAATCCCAGACTGGTTCCGTTCCTAGATAACCACACACCAGGAACTCCCCAGTCGGATCAGCAACGCCTGATTCGTCCGAATACGCTGTATAGACGGGCATTGCCCCATCAATTTATCACCCTTCCAACCCATGTCGCGTTGAAGGGCCTCTGATCCTTCCGATAATGGCTGATAGATGGGGATATCGTACACTTCGACCATTCGGTGGTGAAAAGGCGGCCACACGCATACTACGCGCAGATGACACCGTTACAACGGTTCCATACAACGCTGGGATGTATTACAGGTCACCGGCTCTTCGCAGAATCAAGGGTTAGGCTCGCACTCCGCGCCCCGGCCTGTACACATTCCCGAAACGTTTGCAGCCGTTTCAGCCACGCCATGAGCTGGTTCCAACTCTGAGTGATTGGGGACGCCAATTTCGCAGGCGATTGCGGATCTATTCTCGTGGAAGCCCCCGCTGGGCAATGTGAATTTGCTAATCTGAAAGTTCTGAGCGTCTCCTCCGTCAGTATGCCAGCCCGCCTCTACCTGTTCCTGTCCGCGGCCGCGTTGGCGGGAGTTATGTCCGCACTTGCCGGCACTGCGGCCCCCCCGCCGCTTCCGCATGTCGCAGGTCCATACGCTGGTGTCTCGTGGGTTATCGCCGATTTCGACGGGGATGGGCGGCCCGATGTTTTGACGTCCTCGGTTAACGGACTTGACGCGGCCGGATACAACCACCAGATCGATCTGCGGGCCGGCTCCGGCGGCGCCCAGAGTTCTTCCTTCCAGGTGACCGGCGCCAGCCGCGGTTTGAATTTGTTCGCACGCGACGTGGACGGCGATCACGATCTGGATCTGGTCATCACCAACGGCCTCTCCAATGCTCCGGTAGGCGTTTGGATTAACGACGGCCAGGGCGTGTTCACTCAGGGCGACATCGCAGCCTATCCGTCCAGCATTTGGCGGACCCTCGAATCGAACTTCCTGATCGCACCGTCGGCATTCCGCGATCTCTGCATTCTGCGCGAGCGCCGCTCGTCGGCCGCACCACCCGCCGCCGCTTATCGCCGTGTCTTGCCGCCCGCCCACCGCACCCGCGGCTCTGGCGGCTACATGTGGCAGGCCGCCCCTCTATCGTCCCCAGCCTCCTCGCGCGCTCCCCCTTTGCTGTAGGTCCTGCAATTCCCCGCGCGGATCGGCCGTGCCGCCTGCACTTTCGGGCGAAACGCACTCCCGCCGCACTTAGGAAAAGAACGCACAGGACGCGGCGGCTCCTTTCAAAGGAATCGGAAACGCGCCGCCACCGCGCTCCGTTGTGCGCGTGTTTCTTCGAGAGGATATCTGCAATGAGTGTGTGTCAATGCCTGCCTTGATCCGGATCGTAGCTGTTCTCGTGGCGTTGTGCGCCGCCGCCGTGCCGCTTGCAGCCGCCGCGCCGCTAACGTACGCGCAGGTGGTGGAACGTTTTAAGGCCAACAACCCAACCATCGCCGCCGACTCGCTCAACATCGACGAATCGCGCGCCAACGAAATCACCGCCGGCCTCCGTCCCAATCCGGCCTTCAGCGTCACCAACGACCAGTATGAGTTCCTGAAAACCGATCCCTACCGCCCTTTCGCCAACGTCGAGGTCATCGCCAGTCTCAGCTACCTCTTCGAACGCCGCAACAAGCGCGAACTCCGCGTCGAAAGCGCCCGCGACGCCACGAATGTAATCGGCTCCACGCATCAAGACCTGTTGCGCAACCTTCTGTTCACCCTGCGCGGAGCTTTCGTCTCCGCACTCCAGGCGAAGTCGCTGCTCGATCTCGCCCGCGAGAACCTCGACTCCTACGACAAAGTGATTGCGGTTAATCGCGACCGGTACAACGCCGGCGATGTGGCCAAGATCGATTTCCAGCGCATCGAGCTGCAGCGGGTCCAGTTTGAAAGCGATCTTCAAACCGCCATGGTCGATCTGCGCACCGCGAAAATCCAACTCCTGCAGCTTTTGAACGACCGCACGCCCATCGACCAGTTCGATGTAGCCGGCGATTTCGACTATAAAGAAACCGTCCTGCTGCCAGATGAATTGCGCCAACAAGCGCTTGCGGCGCGCCCGGATCTTCAAGCGGCCGCCGAATCCATTGCCAAGGCGCAGGCTGACAACCGGCTGGCCTGGGCCAACGGTTCCACCGACCCCACCGTCGGCATCGCCACCACATTGAACGGCTCGCCCGGCGGCAGCGGCTATAGCATCGACATTCCGCTGCGCATCTTCGACCGCAACCAGGGCGAGAAGCAGCGCACTGCAATAGAGATCACGCGCACCGCCCATGCGCGCAACGCCGTCGTCGCCAGCGTGTATTCCGATGTCGATACCGCGTACACAGCCGTCGAGAGCGTCCGCAATCTCATCCGCCCCTACCGCGAAAAATACCTCGAGGAGTCGAGACAGGTGCGCGAAACCGTCTCGTTTTCTTATCAGCACGGAGCGGCTTCGCTGCTGGAATTTCTCGACGCGCAGAAGCAGTATCGCGACACGCAGTTAGCCTATCGCAATCTTGTGGCCGCGTATTTAAATGCTGCGAATCAGTTGAACATGGCCGTCGGCCGGGAAGTGATTCCATGACTACGAAATTCTCGATGCGCGCGATCGCCGTCTGCGCGCCTCTGTTGCTAGCCGCCTGCGGATCGAATCGCAAGCCGGATCCAGCCGCGGAGGCGCCGCCCCCCGCCGCGGTTGTGCATGAGTCGAACGCGAGCCTCGTTAAAGTGGATCATCCCAATCAGTTTCCGCTCGCGACCGCCGGCAAATACCGCGCCGCCCCGCAATTGAACGCCACCGGGACCGTCACTCCCGACATTTCGCGCAACATCCCGGTGGTCTCACTCGCATCCGGCCGCGTGGTCGAGGTTCTGGCCCGGCTGGGCGACACCGTCACCAAGGGCCAGCTTCTTATGCGGGTCCGCAGCAGCGATATCTCTTCGGCGTTCTCCGATCACCGCAAGGCCGTCGTGAATGAGCAATTGACGAAGGCGCAGCTCGATCGCTCCAAGCTGCTTTATTCGAAAGGCGCCATCGCGAAGAAGGATCTCGAAGTGGCCCAGACCGCCGAAGACAGCGCCCAGGTTGATGTTGAGACCACCGCCGACCGTCTGCGCGTGCTCGGCTCCGACCCGAATCACCCCACCGGTATCGTCAACATCTACGCTCCGGTTTCAGGCGTTATCACCGATCAGCAAGTCACCGCCGCAGCCGGCACCCAGGGTCTCGCTTCGCCGAATCCCTTCACCATCTCAGACCTATCGCATGTCTGGATCGTCTGCGATGTGTATGAAAGCGACCTGCCCTTCGTGCGGCTCGGCGAGTACGCCGATATCCATCTGAACGCCTATCCCGGCCGTATTTTCAAAGGCCGGATCAGCAACATCGCCCCCGTTCTCGACCCCACGCTTCGCACTGCCAAGGTCCGCATGGAAGTGCAAAATCCCGGTCTGATGCGCATTGGGATGTTCGTCACCGCAACGTTTTACGGCTCCACCCAGCAAACCCACGCGATGGTGCCGTCGTCCGCCATTCTCCATTTGCACGACCGCGACTGGGTCTATGTGCCGGCTGAGAACGGGCAATTCCGCCGCGTCGAAGTTACGGGCGGAGCGATGCTGCCCGGCAACATGCAGGAGATTACGTCCGGCATTGTGCCGGAGCAACAGGTCGTCTCCAACGCCCTCGTATTACAGAACACGGTGGAGCAGTAATGATTCGCGGACTCGTCGATTACGCTCTCAACAATCGCTTTCTCGTCATGGCGATTGCGCTCCTGCTTTTTATCTGGGGCATCATTTCGTTTCATAATCTGCCCGTTGAAGCCTATCCCGACGTCGCCAATAATTACGTGCAGGTGATTACGCAATGGCCCGGCCGCGCGGCCGAAGAGGTGGAGCAACAGGTCATTATTCCGCTTGAAATCGTCATGAATGGCATTCCGCATTTGGAACACCTGCGTTCCGTCTCGCTGTTTGGCCTGTCGAGTCTCATGCTTATCTTCGACGACGATTCGGTCGACGACTGGAACCGTGAGAAGGTTCTGGAGCGGCTTTCGCAGGTGACGCTTCCGGCGGGGTTGCAGCCGCAGATGGGGACCGATTGGAGTCCGGTCGGACAGATCTACTGGTACACGCTGCGCAGCACGAATCCGCTCTACGACAACATGGATTTGAAGTCGCTTGAGGACTGGACTCTCGAAAAGCAGTTGAAGTCGGTGCCGGGAGTGGTCGATGTTTCGAGCTTCGGAGGGATGACGCGCGAGTACCAGGTACTTATCGATCCGGACAAACTGATTGCGTATGGACTCAGTATCAGCCAGGTGGAGCAGCAGCTTGCGAATAACAACACGAATGCGGGCGGCAGCTTTATTGAGCAGGGACAGCAGCAGGTTAATGTTCGCGAGGTCGGGCTTTACAGAGACGTAAACGATATTGAGAACACGGTTTTAAAGACTCAGTCTGGCACGGCTCTTCGCGTCAAAGACATCGCGACTGTGGTTCAGGGGCCCAAGATCCGGCTCGGGCAGATTGGCAAGGCATGCCGGTTCGGGGCGCTGCCGCGGGAGAAGCCGCCCAGCTCGTGGGGTAAAAATGACCCGTGCATCGACCACGCTGAGCAAGAGGGAAGCACGAAGGTCATCCTGCACGAGGATGGCAGGATCGCCGATGACAATGACGTCGTGGAAGGGATTGTTGCGCTTCAGAAAG
>JBDTAT010000695.1:0-5372 GCA_039924505.1 Bryobacteraceae bacterium | reverse complement strand
GCCTGGGCCCGATACTGCCCGCGCAACCGCCGGCCCGGAAACTCAACTTGGACGGCGCTGGCAACTCCGGCATGACGGTCGCCGGTCTGGGCCAGGAGCGGCCCATCGCCCAGCCCCAGCCGGCTTCGCTACTGATGCTGCCGTGGAAAGGATCGCCGCAGGGCGAAACGCCGGTCGCGCGGACCGCGGTCGATCCGCAAACTCCTGCTAATCCGCCCATGCAGCCCGTATCGCATTTGGCCCCAGTGCGCGAGCGTGTACGGCTCCGCCGCCGGGCCGCCACGCCGGTCCTGGCAATTGGTAAGGACTTTACCACTCCCGCCTGGGCCCCGGTTGCCCGTTTTCTGGAGCGCGCGCCGCGCGACCTGCGGCTGCTGGCGATGCTGGCGCCGCTGCTGATTCTCTTGGCTCTGCGTCCAACGTTTCCACATGTGACGATGGCCAAATCCCGGCCCGCCGTCGAGTTGTCCGCCGCCATGGCCGGCCAATGGCGGAATGTCAAACATACGATTTCGGGGCGCGCCGGCGTCGATCTGGCCGACGACTTCCGGGCCGGCCTCGATAACTGGTCGAGCCGTGAAGACCCTAGCGCCGCGTGGTCCTACGACGCCGCGGGTTTCGTCCGGCCGGCCCAACTGGCGCTCTACCAGCCCTCGATGAATCTCACCGACTATCAGGTTGAGATGCTCGCGGAGATCGACAAAAAAGCTCTCGGCGTCGCCGTTCGCTCTTCCAGTTTCGACCATTACCAGGCGGTAAAATTGGCGGTCAACCGGACCGGCCTGTTGCCGAAAGTGTCCATCCTTCACTATGCCGTGGTTGGCGGGAAGCCGGGGCCGCGCACCGAAGTCGAACTACCGTTCTCCGCGCATAACGACGCTCTCTATCACCTGCGGATTGAGGCGCACGGGGAGGATTTTACGGTCTACGTCCAGGAGCAGTTGGTCACTTACTGGTCCGATAACCGTTTCCGGTCGGGGGGCGTGGGACTCTTTTGCAGTAAAGGAGAAGACGCCCGCGTCCGATGGATAGAAGTAATGCATCAGTACGACGCTCTCGGCCGGCTTTGCGCTTACCTGGCGCCGTACGGAATGCAAACGTCGAAGGGGAGCTGGACAAAACAATGAGCGCACGCAACCAAGGTACCCAAGTGAATTCGCCCGCCCTGGGCGCATCGGTCGACTCCCGGCAGGGGCGTTCCGTGCCGGCCGCCCTGGCCAAGGCCGTCTCACTGCACTTGGAAGGCAAGCGCAACGAGGCGCTGAAGGAGCTGAATACGGCCATTGAGGCGGGCGACGAAACCGTGGAGGTTTTCTCCGCCAAAGGCCATATTCAGTTCGAGCTGGAACAATATGACGAGGCCATCAAGACCTACCTGAAGCTGCTCGAACTGGCGGCCCGGCACCCGGGCGCCAACTTCAACCTCGGTATCTGCTACGAGAAGCTCGGCCGCTGGCAGGACGCCACCGGCGCCTTTCAAAAATCTCTGGAAATCGATCCGTCCCGGATGGAAGCGCAATTAGGCATGGGCATCTGCCTGCTCCATCAGGAAAAGCCCGAAGCCGCCGTCGCACAATTCGATCGCGTGCTGTCGCGGCAGCCGGAGCACGAAACCGCGCTTTTCGGAACGGCTGTAGCCCAGCAACTGCTGTGGAAATTCGACGAGGCGACGGCGATCTACCGGCAGATCCTCGAAAAGAATCCGCAGTCTGAAGAGTGTCTCGTCAACCTGATTACCATCGGAATGGCGCGCAAAGACGAGAAGACGATCCGGGACTATTCGGAGCAGCTCCTCACCATCCGGCCTTTTTCACAGGCCGCGCTGGAGGGCCTGGCCACCTGCGCGTTCTCCTCCAACGACTACGAAGCGGCGGTAAGGTTCTGCACCAAGCTGGTGGAGTTCACGCCCGACCATTTCGAGCGTTGCTTCAACCTGGGCGTGGCGCATCAAAAGACCGGCGCCCTGGAACAAGCGGCCGAGGCGTACGCCGAAGCCGTGCGCATCCGCCCGGACGCCAAGCAGGCGCACGTGAATCTGGGAATCGTGTATCAGGAATTGGGCGAGCTGCCGCGCGCGCGCGAATGCTACGAACGGGCGCTCCAGATCGCCCCGGACCTGGCCGACGTGCTCTACAATCTGGCCTCGGTGCTGGAGCAGCAGGGCAACAAAGACGAGGCCGAAAAACTCTACGTGAAGTTGCTGGCGCGCAATCCGGAGTGGGATGACGCATGGTTCCGTCTGGGCTATCTGCGGCTCCAGCGTAGCGAAAATCGCGGCGCGGCAGAGGCTTTCCAGGCGTGCATCCGGAAACGCAGCCCGTGGCCGGAAGCCCAGCTTAATCTGGCGCTGGCGTTTTGGAATATGGGCGACCACGAGTCGGCTTCCAAGGCCTTTGAAGGCGTAGTCGACGCCGAGCCGAATTCCATCGACGCATTGCGCGGACTCGCGGCCCTGGCCGTCGAGCGCGAGGACTTCGAGAAGGCTCTGGAGCTGCAAGCCAAGCTGATCGATTCCGGCGAGCGCACGCCGGAACTGTTTTACAACACCGGCCTGCTGCTCCAGCGGTCCGGCCAACTGGACGATGCCATTCGCCTCTATCGCGAAGCCCTCGGAGAGCGGCCCGGTTTCGCCGAAGCGTTACTGAACCTCGGCCACGCCCTAAAAGCCAAGGGCGAACCGGACGAAGCCCGCGACTGCTGGCAAAAGGCCTTGGAAGTGAAACCCGAATTGGCCCACGGCTACTTCGAGCAATAACTCTCAAACGACATCTGCTCTAAAATGGCAGAGTGCTGAAAACCGTTGCGCTCCCCGGAAATTCGCGCAAAACGGAGTGGGGCGCGAAACCGTTTCTGTCTCGGACGATGGTGCGCGCCGCACCCTTTGCGCTCCTCACGCTGATCTGCGGTTTCGCATCCGCGCAAGCCACCGTTCCCGAGCTGCTGGAAAAGAAGCTCGACAGCCGCATCCGCGCGCTCGATCGGGCGCTCGACGGCGTCCTCGGCGTAGAAGCCATCGATCTTACCTCCGGCCGCGTCATTGGCTATCACGCGGACTCCGTTTTTCCCACCGCCAGCTCCATCAAAATTCCGATTCTGATTCAGATGTTCCGCTCCGCAAAAGCCCAAGAGTTCCGTTTCACCGATCATGTCACCCTGACGCGCGCCGACATGGTGGGTGGCAGCGGCGAATTGCAGAAGTCTCTCGCCCGTGGTCCAGTAACTCTGACCGTCCGCGACCTGATCGCCGCCATGATTGAGCACAGCGACAACACGGCGACCAACAAGTGCATCGAGATGGTGAAAATGGAGCGCGTCAACACCCTGCTCGATGAGCTGGGCTTTCCCAAAACGCGCTTGCGCCGCTGCATGATGGATTCGGCCGCGGCCGCGCGCGGCGATGAGAATGTCTCGACGCCAGACGAAATGGCGCGCCTGCTGGAGACGATCTATCGCGGGCAGGCGATGGACCGCGCCTCTTCGGACGATATGCTCTCCATCCTGAAACACGTAAAGGCGGAGATGCGCAAGGCCGTTCCCGCCGGTGTCGAGGTCGCGTCCAAACCCGGCGATCTCCCCGGCGTCCACTGCGAAACGGGATTGATCCTGTTACCCGGCCGTCCGTTCATTCTCAGCGTTTTTTCCACCTACCTGGCAGACGATACGGCCAATCCGGTCGGCGATGTCACCCGCCTGATGTGCCGGTATTTCTCGCAGCTCGCACAATCCAACGTCTACGGCCGCAAACTACAATAAAGATATGGATCTCAAGGGCAAGAAAATCGCGATTCTGGTCGACAACATGTACCAGGAGATGGAAGTCTGGTACCCGTATTTTCGCTTTCAAGAGGCCGGCGCCAAGGTGGTGGTCATTGCCGCCGAGGCCGGCAAGACGTATACCAGCAAGCTCGGCTACCCGGTGAAGAGCGAGCGCTCCTACGATCAGCTATCTGCGCACGACTTCGACGGCGTCATCGTACCGGGCGGATATGCGCCGGACCACATCCGCCGCCACCCCAAGGCTATCCAGTTCGTCAAGGAAATGGATGCGCAAGGCAAACTGGTCGCGTCCATATGCCATGGCCCGTGGGTGCTGTGCTCGGCCGGCGTCTTGAAGGGCCGCCGCGCGACGTGCTTCTTCGCCATCAAAGACGACGTCGTAAACGCCGGCGCGCGCTACGAGGATTCCGAAGTGGTCGTGGACAACAACCTGGTCACGTCGCGCAAACCGGAGGACCTGCCGGCGTTCTGCCGCGCCTCCCTCTCCGTGCTCGCCTCCGCAGCCGTTCCGGTGTAGCACCGGCGCGGCGCGCCATCCGCCTGCTCGGCGCGGTATTACAGACGGATGAACCCCGGTTGTCCCGGCGTATCACGTATGCGTTGCGCCGCCCGCCGCCGGCGCGATCTTACAGGCAGATGAACCGCGGCACTCCCGGCGTAACACCAGCACGCTCCGCCACCCGCCGGTGCGGCGCGGCGCTTCGCCGCCTTTTTTCCGCCGCCCGTGCCGGATCCGCTTGCGTGCGCGCCTGAAATCGCGCAAGCTCAATCAGCATGGTTGAGCAGCCGCCCATTTCAGTTCGTGGATTAACGAAGCATTACGGCGCGTTCGAAGCCGTCCGCGGCATCGACTTTGAAGTCGCGCCTGGGGAAGTCTTCGGCCTGCTAGGACCGAACGGGGCGGGGAAGACCACCACAGTGGAAATTCTCGAAGGCTTGCGCCAGCGGACGGCCGGCGATGTCGCCGTGCTCGGTCACGACCCGGGTGTCGAGGTGCGGCGGCTCAAAGACCGCATCGGCGTATGCCTGCAGGCCACGAACCTGCCCGAGAAAATCACCGTTCGCGAGGCGGTGGGTCTGTTCGCCTCGTTTTATTCGCGCACCACCGATACCGGCCGGCTCCTCAAGCGCCTGCAGTTGTGGGACAAACGCGACACCTACTATTCGCATCTCTCCGGCGGCCAAAAACAGCGCGCCGCGCTGGCGCTGGCGTTAGTCAACGATCCGCAGCTCCTCTTTCTCGACGAGCCGACCACCGGTCTCGATCCCCAGGTGCGTCTGGAAATTCACGGGCTGATTGAGGAATTGAAAAGCTCCCACCGCACCATTCTGATGACCACGCATTACATTGAAGAGGCCGAGCGGCTCTGCGATCGCGTCGCCATCATCGACGAGGGGAAGATCGTCGCCATCGGCTCCCCGCGCGAGTTGCAGGCGCGCACTCTGGGGGATTCGCTGATTGAGATCCGCACTTCGCAGCCGCTCCCGCCCGGCGATCCGCCGCATTTCGAGGACGCCGGCAAGCTCACTTTCGGCGCCGGCCGCCAGACTCTCACGGTGCAATCGTCCCGGCCCGCGCGCACGCTCGTCGAGCT
>JBDTAT010000694.1:0-2962 GCA_039924505.1 Bryobacteraceae bacterium | reverse complement strand
AATCAGCGCCGTCTGCCGGAACTGGTCCCCGACGGCCCCACCGGACGCTGCTGCTCGCTCGACGATGTCTACGATGCGCGCTACGTCGCGCAGCAGCTCGGCATTCCCTACTACGTCGTGAATTTCGAGCAGCGCTTCGAGCAGCAGGTCGTCCGCCCCTTCATCGACGACTATCTCGCCGGCCGCACGCCCATCCCCTGCACGCTGTGTAACAACTTCATCAAGTTCGACCAGTTTCTCGAAATGGCCGAGGGCGTGGGCGCCGGTTCCATCGCCACCGGCCACTACGCCCGCATCGCTCGGAATGTTTCCACCGGCCGCTGGGAGATGCGCCGCAGCCTCGACCCCGGCAAGGATCAGACCTATTTTCTCTTCGGCCTCAAGCAGCAGCAGCTCGCCCGCACGTTATTTCCCTTGGGCAGTTTTCTCAAAACCGAAGTGCGCGAACTCGCCCGCTCGCTCGGCATCCCCACCGCCGAAAAACCCGACAGCCAGGAGATCTGCTTCGTTCCCAACGGCGACTACGCCGCCTTCATCGATTCCTATTTCCGCGAGCGTGGCGTCGAGCGCGGCGAGACCCGCGGCGAAGTCGTCGATTCCAGCGGCCGCGTGCTCGGTGAGCATCAAGGCGTCCATCACTTCACCGTCGGCCAGCGCCGCGGTTTGCGTATCGCCGCGGCCGAGCCTCTGTACGTCATCGCCACCGAGCCCGCCACCCAGCGGGTAATCGTCGGCCGCAACGAAGACCTGCTCCGCGGCAGCCTCACCGCGAACGACGTCAATTGGATCTCCGTTCCACCCATCGACGCGCCCATCCGCGCTGAAATTAAAATCCGCAACCGGCACGCCGCCGCGCCCGCCACCATCTCGCCGGTCGCCCGCTCAGCCCGCGTCGAAGTGCTTTTCGACCAGCCGCAGCGCGCCGTCACTCCCGGTCAGGGAGCCGTCTTCTATCAAGGCGACCTGGTGCTCGGCGGCGGCTGGATCGAGTAGTATTGTCGATTGGCCGGTCTTGAATACCTGTGTGTCCGCGTGCTCCTGTGGTGCCTGGAGCGCGCTCCTCTTTCGCTTGCGTGGCCCCTGGCGCTCGGCGCGGCGCGGCTGCTAGATCTCGTGGTTCCCCGCCTCCGCCGCACCGCCATCCACAACCTCGAACTGGCCCGCCTCCCCCATCCCGAACGCATCGCCGATGGCGTTTTCCGCTCCATCGCGCGCATCATCCTGTCGGTCGCCCGATTGCCTCGGCTGAACCGCCAAAACATTTCTGAGTGGATTCGTTACGAAGGGTTCGAGCACTTCGAGCGCGCCAAGCTCCGCGGCAAAGGCGTCCTGTTCGCCACCGCCCACCTTGGCAATTGGGAGTTGAGCGCTTTCGCCCACGCCCTGATGGCCGAGCCGATGAACATCGTCGTCCGCCCGCTCGACAACCCGCGCATCGACAAATTGGCAGCCGCGCGGCGCGCCGCCAGCGGCAACACGCTCATCGGCAAACACGAAGCCGCCCGCGCCATCCTCCGCGCTCTGCGCGAAAATCAAGCCGTCGGAATTTTGATCGATCAGAACACGTCGCTCGATGAGGGAACCTTCGTCGATTTCTTCGGCATCCCCGCGTCGGCCGGCACGGCATTCGCGAAAATCGCCGCCCACAGCGGCGCCACCGTCATTCCCGGATTCGCCCTGTGGGAAGAATCCGAGCAACGTTACGTTTTGCGTTTCTACCCGCCGCTCGAAATCACGGGCGACGCTATCGACGACACCCGCCGTCTTCACCGGCAATTGGAAAGCGTGATTCGCCAGTACCCGGACCAATGGCTCTGGATCCATCGCCGCTGGAAAACCCGCCCGCCCGGCGGAACACCGCTCTATTGATCGGGCGTGTCCGCCATTTCCGTATTCATCACGCGGACGCCCTTCCGGCGCGCCTGCTAGAATGACGTTGGAGACCATAAATGCAGGTCCTTCAGGCCGGCCCTCACAAATTTTTATTACTCGAGCTGGACGTCGAATTCGTCTCCAACATTGCCAAACAGGCGGGTTTTGAGTTCAAGCTGGAAGACAACGCCCGCACCATGGTGCTCGACCTCACTGCCGTCGACCGCCAGGCGCCGCTGTTGCTGTTCGATGCCGCCGACCCGGGTAATCTCGGATGGTTTTCCCGCTGCCAGTTCTACGTGGATGGCGGCTCCGGCGCGGTTTTGCAGACGCCCATATCGGTGGCGAACCAACGCGACCGCGGCGGCCATCTGCTGCCCCACTCCGTCCGCCTCCAGATCAGCAAGGAACTTCCCGCCAGCTTCCGTCTGCCCGGCAAACAAGCCGTCACCGAGCAGGTGGTTTACAACGTTCTGTATAATTTGTTGAACGCTCTGTTGAACACCGGCGTCGGCGTTTGCGGCGGGTCCGTGGTGAAGCCTCTGGCGGGCCGCACCGAAACTCACGGCGCGCGTAACTGATGAAATTCGTTTTGATTCTCGGTGTGATTTTACTGCTCCTCGGCGTGGGTGTGTTCACGGTCTTATTCACAGGTATCGTGCCTGTCTCCGATTCCCTGAAAACACCCGATTCATTCGCTTTTATGGCCGGGTTTGTCGGCGCCCTGGGCGGCGCCGCCCTCTGCCTTCTCTACCTGTGCCTGTGGGTGTGGCAGCGGATGTACAAGAAACCGTAGCTGCGCGGCCGCGCCAGCGCCTTCCGGCCCGCCGCCGCCCCCTTCCAACCCGCGATCTTCCGAGCCGCGACCGCAGGGAGCGGTTTCCGGCCGACTCCCGTCTTTCTGCGGAGTGGTCGCCGGTCAAACCCCAACTCTCACGGTCGAAGACCCAGCCGGCCATCCCCGAAACTCATTGGCGCGTATGCGGTCCCTTTGCCGCCGGCAGCGGTTTCCGCGGCAACATTTCCGGGCGCGTCGCCGCATTATAGAGAAAAGATGCCATAATCGCCGACGCCTCCATCAGATCGCCGC
>JBDTAT010000693.1:0-3153 GCA_039924505.1 Bryobacteraceae bacterium | reverse complement strand
CTTTCTGAAGGACGAGCAGGAGTTCAACTTGTTGAGCGCGATTACGGCGGTGGACTGGCATCCCTCCGAGCCGCGGTTTGAAGTGGTGTATCATTTGCATTCGCTGCCGCGTAACCAGCGGTTGCGGCTGAAGTGCCGCGTGGCGGGGACCAACGCCTCCATCGATTCGGTGACGCCGGTATGGCGCGGGGCGAACTGGTACGAACGGGAAGTGTACGACATGTTCGGCGTAACCTTCCGCAATCATCCCGGCCTGACGCGAATCCTGATGCCGCTGGATTGGGAAGGCTACCCGCTGCGGAAAGATTTTCCGGTAAACGGAAACAAGTACGAATATCCGAAGGAATAGAAGTAAGCCATGGAAAAGACGGTGGAGGCAGATCGCGTAGGAACGTTCCGGGCGCCGGAAGAGCAGCCGGCGACACCCTCGGCCGCGCGGCGCATGACGTTGAACATGGGGCCGCAGCATCCATCCACGCACGGCGTATTGCGCATCATGTTGGAGTTGGAAGGCGAAACCATTGTCACCGCCGAGCCGGACATCGGCTTCCTGCACACCGGTATTGAGAAAGAGTGCGAGCAAAAAACCTATCACCAGGTGGTGACGCTGACCGACCGGGTGGATTACCTGGCGAATCTCTCGAACAATCTGTGCTACGCGCTGACGGTGGAAAAGCTCCTGCAGCTCGAGATTCCGCCGCAGGCGCAGTGGATGCGGGTGATGTTGACGGAACTGCAGCGTTTATCGAGCCACTTGGTTTGGCTGGGCACGCACGCTATCGACATCGGCGCGATGAGCGTGTTCTTCTACTGCTTCCGCGAGCGCGAAGACATTCTCCGAATCTTTGAAATGTTTTCCGGACAGCGGATGATGACCAGCTACATAAGGCCCGGCGGCTTGGCGCTGGAGCCGCCGCGCGGATGGCAGGACGCGGTGGGCAAGTTCATCCGCGGCTTCCCCAGCAAGGTGGATGAATACGAAGAGCTGCTGGATTCAAATCCAATCTGGCTGCGGCGGACCCAAGGCGTGGGTTACATCCCGCTCGAAGAAATGCTGGATTTAGGCGTCACCGGGCCGATGATCCGCGCCGCCGGGATGGCATGGGACATCCGCAAGACGGAGCCGTATTCGAGCTACGAAAAATTCGACTTTCAGATTGCGGCGCGAACGGAGAACGACGTGTATGCGCGATACCGTGTGCGTCTGGATGAAATGCGGCAGAGCGCGAAAATTGTGACGCAGGCGCTGGAGGGAATGCCCGGCGGTCCGTGGCAGGCCGACGCGCAGCATGTCGTGCTGCCCGAGCGCGAAAAGATGAAGACGCAGATGGAAGCGCTGATCTACCACTTCAAACTGGTGACTGAAGGCTATCGCGTGCCGGCCGGTGAAGCGTATCTGGCGATCGAATCGCCGCGCGGCGAGATCGCATATTACATTGTCAGCGACGGCACATCGAAACCCTACCGCATTCACATGCGGACCCCAAGCTTCGGGAATCTGCAAGCGCTCGGGACCATGGTGAGGGGCAACTTGATTGCCGACACGATTGCGGCGCTGGGCAGCATGGATTTCGTGCTGGGAGACGTGGACCGATAGTGCGGCACCGCGAGCAAACCGATCCCCGCGCGTCAGAAAACGGTTGCCGGCCGGCGGAGGAGATTGGATGAAGTTTTCGGCGCAACTGGAAGCCAAATTCGAGAGCATGCTGCAAATTTATCCCGCCGGGAGGCAGCGGTCGGCCGTGGTGCCGATGCTGCTCTACGCGCAGGACGAAGCGGGCGCGGTGACCGAGGAGTTGGTGCAGGAGGTCGCGCGGCGCTGCGGCGTGGACCGTCTGCAAGTGGACGAAGTGGTCGGCTACTACTCCATGCTGCACCGCAAGCCGCAGGGCAAATGCCACGTGCAGGTTTGCACCAACGTCAGTTGCCTGCTGGTCGGCGGCGAAGAACTGTACCATCACGCGATGAAGAAGCTGGGTATCGGAAATAAGGAAGTGACGGCGGACGGGCAGTTTTCGCTCGAAGAAGTGGAGTGCATCGGCGCGTGCTCCTGGGCGCCGGCGGTGCAATTGAACTACGACTTCCATCATTTTGTGACGCCCGCCAAGTTGGACGAATTGATCGACGCGGTGAAGAAGACCCAATAGACGATGCTCTACAACGAACCCAGTCCGCTGGAAGTAAAAATTTTAAGCAAGCGATTTGGACTGCCGGATTCCGCATCGCTTGACACGTATCTGGCGACCGATGGCTTTACGGCGTTCAAAAAATCGCTTGAGATGACGCCCGAACAGATCGTCAATGAAGTGAAAGCTTCCGGGTTGCGCGGGCGCGGCGGCGCGGGCTTCCCCACGGGATTGAAATGGAGCTTCGTGCCCCGCACGTCGCCCAAACCGAAGTACATCATCTGTAACGCCGACGAAAGCGAACCGGGAACCTGCAAGGACCGGCTCCTGATGGAGTACGATCCGCATCAGATGATCGAAGGCATGCTGATCGCTGGGCGGGCCGTCGATTCCCACGCCGGCTACATCTACATCCGCGGCGAATACCGGTACCTGATCGACATCATGGACCGCGCCATCGCCGAAGAGTACAAGAGCGGCTATCTCGGGAAAAACATTCTTGGCAGCGGCTTCGATTTCGACATGTACACGCACACCGGCGCCGGCGCGTATGAGTGTGGCGAGGAGACGGCGCTGCTCGATTCAATTGAAGGCAAACGCGGCGTGCCTCGCTTGAAGCCTCCGTTTCCGGCGGTGTCCGGAGCCTGGCAATCGCCGACGCTGCTGAATAATGTCGAGACTTTCTCCGCCGTGCCGCCGATTCTGCGCGACGGAGGCCCCGCGTTCGCCGCGCTCGGATCGCCGAAAAACGGCGGCACGCGCCTGTTTTGTCTGTCCGGGCATGTGAACCGGCCGGGTGTGTACGAACTGCCGATGGGATTCAACCTGCTCCGTATGATCGACGAAGTCGGCGGCGGTATGCGGAACGGCAAGCGCTTGAAAGCTGTCATCCCCGGCGGATCGTCGTGCCCGCTGTTGAAGGCGGAGGAGTGCGACGTCGCCATGGACTACGACTCCGTGGCGAAAATCAAGAGCATGCTCGGTTCCGGCGGCGTGGTAGTGATCGACGAAGATACCTGCATGGTGA
>JBDTAT010000692.1:0-2719 GCA_039924505.1 Bryobacteraceae bacterium | reverse complement strand
GCGCAAGTAGCAGCATTGCATTTCGTCGAGCCGGGAGTTCACGCCGGCGAACCGGCTGACTTGGCTTCCCACGCGGCCGCCATCCCGGAGCGCGCCAAGCCGGGTCGCCACCGACGCCTTGTTGGTCAGCACCGCACCGCCGTCTCCAAGGCATCCCAAATTCTTGGTGGGATAAAAGCTAAACGCAACGAAGCCGGAGAAGCCGGTGAACGCGCGTCCGCGAAAACGGGCCCCGTGCGCCTGGCAGGCGTCTTGAATCAAAATTTTACCCGAGGCGCGCGCGAGGGATTGGAATAGATCGATCCGGCACGGCTGGCCGTAGAGATGCACCGGGACGATGGCAGTGGTGCGCTTATCGATGCGGTCCGCGGCGTCGGCGGGGTCCATCTGCAAAGTGTCCGGATCGACATCGGCAAATTGAGGCTGCGCGCCGGCGGCCAGAATCGCGATGGCCGTGAAGGGCGCGGTTAGCGCGGAGGTCAGCACTTCCCCGCCCGCGGAACTGGCCCCCGCGTGACGCAAGCACAGCTCAATCGCGCCGGTTCCGGATGCGCAGCCGACGGCAAATCGCGCATCCAGTGCTTGGGCGAATTCCCGCTCGAACGCCGCCAGTTCTTCGCCGAGAATGAAGTGTGCCCGCTCGAACATCGCCTGGAGATTGCGTTTCCAGGCGCGCGCGGTGGCCGCCAGCGCCGGCTTCAGATTTACCGCGGGGACAGCCACGCGGCCACAGCTCCAAACCGGTCCATAGACGATACCAGCACCAGCCGGACGAAGAGTCCGATCAGTTGAGCCAGCGTCCGGAACAACGACCGCACACGGAAAAATTGCGAGCGGCCGTGCAGCCGCGGATAGTGGCGCACGCCGACCTCAACCACGCGATACCGGCTGAGTTCCAGCTTGCGAACCAGTTCCACGCAGATGGTGCCGCTGGTGGAGGTCAAATGGATTTCGTCTAACAGACTGCGGCGGATCAGGCGGAAATCGCAATCGACATCGCGGAGACGAATGCGGAATAGGAATCGCGCGAAGCCGTTGTAGACCGTTCCAATCCACACGCGGTGCCACGGGTCGCTGCGCTCCAGCTTGTATCCATTGACCAGGCCGACATCGGACGCCAGTCGCTCCACCAATTTGGGAAGTTCGCCGACGTCGTATTGCCCGTCGCCATCGGTGTAGAAAACCAGATCTTTGGACGCCGCCGCGAAGCCGCTGCGTAGTGCGCCGCCATACCCGCGATTTTCGGGATGGGTGACGACGCGCAGGCGCGGCCCGTGTTTCGATTGCAGTTCTTCGAGCGTGGCGGCAGTGTGGTCCCGGCTGCCGTCGTTGACGACGATGACTTCAAAGTCGCCGGTAATCAGCGGCAGGACCGCGAAGGTCTTGTCCACAAGTGCAGGCAGCGACGGGGCGTCATTGTATGCGGGGAAGAAAACGCTGAGGCTGTTGTCAGTCATCCAAACAGCCACCTAGCATACCATCATGGTGGCCTGCGGCGCGGCTCGTGATGCACCGGACTACGTGCTCGTTGCGAGATAACCGGGCCATCGCCCCCATCGGAATCGGCTACCGAGCCGCCGCAAGCAGGGACCTCGGAACCGAGCCGCGACCGCAGGGAGCGGTTTCCGGCCGGCCCCCGGTTTTTCAACGGAGTTCTACATGGCCCCATTCGGGCGCCACAAGCAAGGGATGAAAATAGAGACACTTTCAGGGGAGCGGTTGGCATGTTTCCTGACAAACCCCTGACCCGGCGTAGCCGGAACCAAACAGGGGCGCTGAGAAGCCCTCGGCAACCGCTCCCTCACGTCCGCGGCTCGGTTACGATTCGCGGACGTTCGAGGCGCTCTCGGCGTGCGCTGAAGGCGCGTAAACACGTTTCAATGGGATATCCGGCGGAGGACTACGACGGTCATGTCGTCGGCTGCGGGATTGCCGGCGGTGAAGGCCGAGACGGCATCCATTACTTCGGCGACGATCTCAGCCGCGGGACGATTGCGGTTGGCGGCAATCAATGCGGCTAAGCGTTCCTCTCCGAAGTCGTCGTCTGAATCCGGGACGGCGGCTTCGGAGACGCCGTCGCTGTAGAACACCACTACGTCGCCTTCTTCCAGCCGGCAGGCGGATTCCCGATAGGTCGAAAGCGGCAAAATCCCCAGAATCATGCCGCCTTCCTCAAGTTTCTCCACCTCGCCGCCCCGGCGCACGACGAGTGGCGGATTGTGACCGGCGTTGCAGTACGTCAATGTGCCCGCGCGCGGATCGAGCACGCCGGCGAAAAACGTGATGAACCGGTTCCCGGGGATGTTACTCGAAACCGAGCGGTTTAATTTCGCCACACGCCCGGCCAGATCGCCGGGAGCCTCTAGAATTACTTGAACTCGCGCCTGAAGACTCGACATCAGCAACGCCGCGGGCATGCCTTTGCCGGCGACGTCGGCGATAATAATCGCAACGCTTCCGTCAGGGTACGCCAGAAAGTCGTAGTAATCGCCGCCTACGGTGCGGCACGATACGTTGTGCCCCGCCAAGTCGAAGCCGGCGATGGACGGCGGCGCCTCCGGCAGTAATCCGCGTTGGATCAGCGCCGCCTGTTCCATATCGCGGGCCATCACGCGTTCCGCCTGCTCCACCTCGGCCAGGCGCGCGTGCTCAATGCGAATCGCGGCCACGTTGGCCATCACCGTCAACAGGCTCAAATCCTCCGTGGAAAATTCGCGAA
>JBDTAT010000691.1:0-3516 GCA_039924505.1 Bryobacteraceae bacterium | reverse complement strand
TGCTGATCACCTGTACTTGATTTATGCTTTGGGCCGTGATGTAAACGACGGAACCGTTTGGCGAGGCGGCCACGCCGGTAAGTCCTCCCGCGATGACGGGATTCGCCACCACGGAGTTATTTGCAACGTTGATAACGGCCATCGTGCTGCTCGAAAGGCTGGCAACGTAGGCGAATGGTTGAGCGAAAGAGACTGCGGGAAAGAAGGATACAGCGAGAATTAGAGCAAGAAGGTAGTTCAAAGAAGTTCTCCAGGATATGCTTTCGGCGGTTTTGTATGATCGCATTAGGCCTCTATGTGATTGATTTGAAAAAATTTTTACTTCAGTCGAATACTTATTGAGATGCGAGACGGATCTCGTGCCGCGCTATCCCAAATGACCCAGGGGGGACGCTACTGCCATGGCCCACCACGCAGCCTTAACGAGCTGGCGGGTGTGCCGGGTTCAATTCCGTACGGTTCGTTTAACTGTGATAACCCGCACAGAATCAAAAATGAATGAATTCTAATTATCACTATGAATCGGCACAGCGTCAAGCCAAAACTGCACTTTTTGGTAATTATTTTTTGCGGCGTGGAAAACTTATGGAAACACGCGATTTATTGGGCTTTTTCAGGCCAGAGAACGTCCATGCGTGTAAATCCGACTCATCCCGCCCCAAAAAAATATGAATTTTCATAATCCGGTTATGCGTCGTTTGTCCCCAGTTTGTAACTTCTCAACCCAAAATGACTTGAACCGCACGGTTCCCTCCGGGATAGTACTAGAAACCATTACGAAGCCCTTGACTAGCAGGCGAAAACAATTCAAAATTTAGCGAGAACGACAAGCAACGCTCATTAAGCCGCTTGGCGTCAAAACGGAGGATCCTAAATGATGAATCGATCAAAAGCGGCGTTACTCACTATGGCGCTATCGGTATTTTTACCTGCAGCGGCTCATGCCAGCTTCCTTGCGGGAACAACCCTAACCACCGCCGGTGGCCCTTCGGTTTTCCCAGGCAACGCTTCAGGAAGCGCGGCCGGCACCTTGCTCGCGTCAAATGCCGCGCCCTACTCGTTCCTAACAACGGGAGGCACCACTAGCGGCACGTTGACGAGCGCCGTTTTCCAAAATCCAACCGGCACCTTGGATTTCTACTATCAGGTGGCGAATTCCGGCAGTTCCGCGAGCTCCATCGCTCGCGAATCGAACACAAGCTTCACGGGCTTCGCGACCCAGACGGGGTATCGCACGGACGGAAGCGGTCTTGCGGGCGTGCTGTTTCAGAACGGCTCCGTTCTACCCGTCACCGCGGATAGCACGGGTAACGTCGTGGGTTTCTCATTCACTCCGCCGAGCACCGCCAAGATCGCCCCAGGCTCGGTTTCGAGCGTTCTCGTGATCAGCACTAACGCGACTGCGTTCGTCCTCGGCAATGCCGCCGTGATCGACGGGGGAACCCAGACGGTCAGCGCTTTCCAGCCGTCGGGCGCGGTTCCCGAGCCTGTTTCCATGCTGTTGATGGGTACGGGGCTTCTGGCGCTAGCTGGTGTTCGCCGCTTCAAGAAGTCGGCGTAATCCCGCTTTCCCGAGAAGTTACTCTCACGCCTCGCCACTCCTGCAAGAGAGGCGAGGCGTTTTTCGTTTGCCATCCGTTTAATCCGCTAGAACCGCTCCGTCCGCGCCACGTTCCCGCTCGAGCCAATTTCCACCCTGCGCTGGAAAAACGCACATTTCGACCCGCTGCGCAGATCACCCATCTGGTGACAACGCCTTTTCCCGCAGTTACTTCAGGATAGGGAAGGTGACCAATTCGGCGCCGCGAACTGCCGGTTTTAGGACGAAGAATCTTCCAGACCGACCGAGGCGGTGCGCGAATGGCCCAGATGGCCGAGTTATATCAAGTCTGGGCATTAGTCTCCGGATTACGGATCGAAAATGGCCTCCCTTCTTTTTCATCCCCGCCTGCGCCCTGAGTCAGAAGGCGCCGCATAACCGATTCCCCGAGATAGGGGGCCCGTGAACTATGGTTCCGTTCGGCGCTCTCCTCGGTTCCGGGGCATGTTCCCACCCAGGAGTGTGGACACGGCGGGCACGAGTGCCGACACGGAGTGTCCGCGCCACGTTCCGGCTCAGATGATCTCGCGGATCAGGAGTTCTGATCTAAGGGTTAACGATATTTTTCGGCTTTCCATCCAGAAATGCCGCCACGTTTTGAACCGCGGCTTGCATCAGGCGGGTTCGCGCTTCCTTGGTGGCCCAGGCGATGTGAGGCGTGACGACGCAATTTCTGGCCGTGAACAGCGGGTTGCCCGGAGAAGGGGGCTCCGTCGCAAGCACGTCTAACGCCGCCCCGGCGAGACGGCCTTCGTTGAGAGCGTCCGCCAAGTCTTGATCCACCACGAGCGCTCCGCGCGAGGTGTTAATAAAGAATGCATTGGGCTTCATGCCGCGCAAACGTCCGGCGTCGATCAGCCATTTCGTTTCGGGAAGCAACGGGCAGTGTAAGGTCACCACGTCGGACGCTCTTAACAGGTCATCGACCGAGGCCCATTGGAATCCCGGATAGCCCGGCGGATTCTTTTGGGACTCGTCGTTGGCGATCACTCGCATGCCCATCGCATTCGCGATGCGCGCCACTTGCCGGCCGATGCGTCCGAAGCCGACGATGCCCATCGTCTTGCCCGCGAGCTCGACGAGAGGCGTTTTCCAAAAGGACCAATCCGGATTCGCGGACCACTCCCCCGCCCTGACCGCATCCCCATGAATCGCAATGCGATGGCACAGTTCGAGCAGCAGCGCGAATACGAATTGCGCCACGGACTCGGTGCCATACGCCGGAATATTGGCGACGGCGATACCCATCTCTCGCGCGGCCCGGACATCTACGTTGTCGTAGCCCGTAGCGAGGACGCCGATGTAGCGCAGGCTTTCGAGCTGGCGCAAGGTTTCGGCGGCCAGCGGCGTCTTGGCGGTTAGTATTATCGCGGCGTCGCGCGCTCGCGGCACGATGAGATCGCGAGCGGTTCTGTCGTACACCGTAAGCGTCGTGAGTTGTTCGATGCCGCTCCAGGAGAGGTCGCCGGGATTAAGAACATAACCGTCAAGCGCCACGCTCTTCATTAATACGCCCAACGCCAGAGGCTCGCGCCCACGGTGTACCCCGCGCCCACCGCCGCGTACAGGACCAGGTCGCCCTTCTTCAACCGGCCGTCCCGAACGGCGTCGCGCGTCGCCAGCGGAATCGTACCGGCCGTCGTGTTCCCGTACTTATCGATGTTGATCACCACGCGATCGAGCGGCAGGCCGAGCCGGTCGGCGGTCGCGACGATAATCCGGCGATTGGCCTGATGCGGAATCATCAATGCGAGATCGTTCGCGGTGAAGCCGTTGCGGGCAAGCACCTTTCCACAGACTTCTTGCATCTTGCGGACGGCGTACTTGAAAATCTGCTGCCCTTCCTGATGCACGTAGTGCTGGCGCTTGTCCACGGTTTCGTGGCTCGCGGGAAGACGGCTGCCGCCCGCAGCCGG
>JBDTAT010000690.1:0-5344 GCA_039924505.1 Bryobacteraceae bacterium | reverse complement strand
CTTGACGGCGATCTCGGTCAGCGGAACCTCGGCGACCCCGTTTTCAGTCTTCGAGTCCGGAATCCACACGACCGCGTTTTCCAGGTTCACCTGATCCTTCTTCATCGGCATCAACTCCTTGTAGACCCGAAGGCCGGTCTCGGTGATGATCCGGATGATATTTCGAAGGTACTCCGGAGCCTGGAACTCAATCTGCTGCTGCTCGGCCCAGCCCATGTAATGCGGCCGGAAAAGACCCTTCACCGCGACCGAGAACTCAACTCCGGCACACGGATTCGAAGGCAGCAACTTCTTTCGCACGGCCACATTCAGAACCCGGCGTAAGATCCGAAGCTCCTGATGAACCGTGGCTGGCTTCAGTTTCTCTCGCAGGACAACACCGGCGCCGGTTTTTATCCGGACTCGATCCTGGAGCCGCCGGAGCAGATACAACTCGATGTCGTCCGCTGAGACTTCCCCGAGCTTGCGAGCCCCGAAGGCTTTCTTTAAATGCAGACCGGCGCGCAAATTGGCCTCGTGTGTTTTCTCGGCGCGGAGGGGCGGCTGGGAATAGTTTTCCAGGAAAAAATCCACCCACGTTGAAAATTGAAGTTGTTCTCCCTTCCGGACGATCTCGAGAAGCTTGTCGTCTCTGGCCTGAAGCCGCTCGCGGAGTTTGCGCTGAGCTTCCTGCCAGTCTTCGGTAAAGGTCGATTCCCGGATGCGCTTACCCTCCCGATTTCGGTAGGTAATCCAAAGAATCTTTCCGTCGTTGCGTTTGAATACAGCACCATCATGTTTACTAGGTCTTGCCATAGCCCACCTCGTGACTGAAAGTTGCGCGGAAGGGCCCGAGTTCCGATTTCAAAAACCGGATGTTGCGACCCATCACGCGGAGGTGGGGAATCTGCTTTCGCTCAACCCAAAGATACACCGTTTGAGGGCTGACGCCCAGGAAGACCGCTGCTTGCCGAACAGTCAATGGGATTTCGTCAGCAATGGCAAAGGCGGATTGTCCGCCCCCTCTGCTCGATTTGAGGGGGAGGCTCTCGGAATTCATACCCTCTTATATGGCTTACTCTGATTTTTTTCAAACAGACCTGAGACGGCGCCGCACTATGGTGCAAGCCTAGTTTAACTGGCCAGAGGATTGCCCGCTGTTGTCGAACAGTGGATCCGACATTCGATGATCAAAGAGCGGCGGTAATTTGCAACCGGAATACGAGAGGCGTTTATGTCAAAAGTGGTTGTGAAACAACTGAGTTCCGCGGAGCCCGAATCGCAAGCTACGAACATCTTGGACCAGATCAGGCGAAAAGCCTTTGAGCTGTTTGAACAGCGTGGGCACGCTACCGGCAAGGACATTGATGACTGGCTGAATGCCGAACGCGACATCATCTTCGTCCCGGTATCGGAAATGGTGGTGAGGGATTCGAGCGTCGAACTTCGAATTGCCGCTCCTGGTTTCAAGGCCGACGAGCTAGAGCTTCGTGCGGATTCCGGGGGATGTCGATCAGCGTTCCGAACTGATGTCGATCAGGATTCCGAAGGGATGCCGATCAGTGTTCCGAACGGAAGCCGATCAGTTTTACGGTGGTAGTTGGGAACGGTGATCGGCATGGGATTGGAACGGCGGCGCAGGGCAGCCGTGGCGGCTGGACTCCACTGGTAAGTGGAGATTCCCAGTTGCCACAGAAGAGGCTGACCATGCGCAAGTTGAAGGAAGTTCTGCGGCTCCATTCCCTCGGATTGAGCCAGCATCGGATCGCCCGCGGTTGTTCCATTTCACAGAGCACCGTCCACGAGTACGGGTCCGCGGCGCAAGCGGCCGGCATAAAGTGGCCGGCGCCGGAGAACTGGGGTGACCAGCAGATCGAGCAAGCGCTGTTTCCGCGGCGGCCCGCACCCGCCGTCTGGCGCAAACATCCGGAGCCGGACTGGACCCGGATCCACCAGGACCTGCAGACGCACAAGGACCTGACGCTGCAACTGGTCTGGCAGGAGCGGCGCGAGAGCAACCCGGAAGACTACGGCTACAGCCGGTTCTGCGATCTCTACCGGCGATGGTTGAAGAAGCTCGACCTGGTGCGGCGGCAGGAGCATCGCGCCGGCGAAAAGATGTTCGTGGATTACGCCGGGGCGACGATACCGGTCCACGACCCGCGGAGCGGTGAAGCACATCCCGCCGCCGTCTTCGGAGCGGTGCTGGGCGCCAGCAGCTACACCTTCGCCGAGGCCACCAGCGGGCAGGATCTGCGGAACTGGATCGGTTCGCATATGCGGGCCTTCGAGTTTTTCGGCGGGGCAGTCGAAGTCGTGGTGCCGGATAACTTAAAATCCGCCGTCACGCATCCCAGCTACTACGAGCCGGATTTGAACCCCACCTACCGCGACCTGGGGGAGCACTACGGCGTGGCGATCCTTCCGGCGCGGCCGTACAAACCACGTGACAAAGCCAAGGCGGAGGTGGGCGTCCAGGTCGTCCAACGCTGGATCGTGGCCGCCTTGCGCAAGCACAAGTTCTTCTCCCTCGAGGAAGTCAACCGGGCCATTGCCGGGTTGCTGGTGCGGTCAACCAGCGGCCGTTCCGCAAGCGCGAGGGCAACCGCGCCACGCTGTTCGCGCAACTGGACCGGCCGGCGCTGAAGCCGTTGCCGGCCACGCGTTACCAGTTCGGCGAATGGAAGAGGCCCCGCGTCAACCTCGACTATCACGTCGAAGTGGAGCGGCACTACTACAGCGTGCCGTACGCGCTGGCGCATCAGGAGGTGGACATCCATCTGACGGGAGATACGGTGGAAGTCCTCCACCGTGGGGTGCGGGTGGCTTCGCATGTCCGCTCCTACCTTCCGGGGAAAGCGACTACGTTGACCGAGCACATGCCCAAGGCGCACCAGAAGTATGTGGGCCGCACGCCTTCGCGGCTGATCGAAGAGGCCCGGCAGACCGGACCCTGCACCGGCCAGTTGGTGGAAGCGATCCTGGCAGCCAAGCGCCATCCGGAAATGGGATACCGGTCGTGCCTGGGGATTCTGCGGCTGGCGAAAATCTATCCGGCCGAGCGCATGGAAGCGGCCGCCCGGCGCGCCCTGCGAGCTCGCGCCTACAACTTCCAGAGCCTGGACTCAATCCTGAAGAACCAGCTCGACCGGCTGCCGCTGCCGGACCCGGAGGGTACCCCTCCGCCGGTGCAACCTGCCGTGGACCACGACAACCTCCGCGGCGTCGGTTACTTCGATTCCCCACCGGCGGCCGATCCTCCGGTAATTCAGTAAGCCCCACAAGGAGAACCATGCTCAACCAACCAACGATCGAGAAGCTCTACGCCCTGCGCCTGCGCGGCATGGCCGAGAGTTTTACCCAACAACAGGAAGATCCGCAGGCCACGCAACTCGGCTTTGACGAGCGCTTCGCGCTGCTGGTGGACCGGCAGTGGAACTGGCGGCAGAACCGGGCGCTGGAACGGCGACTCAGAGAGGGCCGTCTGCAAGGTCCGGCCTGCATCGAAGACATCGACTATCGTGCGGCCCGCGGTTTGGACAAGCAGGTGGTCCGCCCGCTGCTGAACGACTCGGACTGGGTGCGCCGTCATCAGCACATTTTCCTGGTGGGGCCGACCGGGATTGGAAAAACTTTCCTGGCGCGGGCGTTCGGACAGAAAGCCTGCCGCGCCGGATTCACCGCCTACTTCGCTACCGCCGCGCAGTTGTTCCGGGAGTTGGAACTGGCCCGGGCGGATGGCAGCTATGCCAAGAGGTTACGGACGCTCAGCCAGGTGGATGTGCTGATCGTCGACGATTGGGCGATGGCGCCACTGGCGGAGACGGAACGCCGCGCCTTTCTGGAGATCTGCGACGAACGATACTTGACCAAGTCGACCCTGCTGACCAGCCAGTTGCCGGTCGCCAAGTGGCACGCACAGATCGGCGATCCCACAGCGGCCGACAGCATCTTGGACCGGTTGGTGCATGGCGCGCACCGGATCGAATTGCAGGGAGAGTCGATGCGGAAGACCAGGGGTGGCCGTGACGGCAACGCGGGCCAGTAGGCGGGATCGCGAAGTGTTTTTGGGCGCTGGCTCCAGTCGCCCTACGGGCTCCTTCCGCCAGCGCCCAAAAACACGGACCGCCCAAAGGCGGAACCTGCCGGCATCCAGACAAAAAAATAAAGAAAACTCTTGACGGATGTCGATCACTGTTTCACACTGAGAGAGCCCTGTGTCGCTTCGCTCCGAACTGATCGGCATCAGATCGGAATGACTGATCGACATCATCGGAATGCGCAATCACTGCACCACTAGTTCGCTCACCCTCACCATAAAAGCAGATAGCCGTTCTGCGGCTCAAAGGAACGACGGTGGAAGCTCCCGGCGTCATGATCCCATAGCCTCCCAGCGAGTCATCGAAGGACGGCGGTGGCACGACCGTGAACGGGTTGTCGCAGGTTACGAAGGACATTCCCTTTGGAGCGGCAAGGATCTCCCAATTCAGCCGAAAGAGAACTTTCGCAAGCTCCAGCGACCGCGGCATCATCATTTTGATGTTGTTCTGGCGGGGATTGTGCAGGACATAGTGATCGTCTCGGACCATCTCAAAAATCTCTTGGGCCAAAACGTCCGTCATGTCCTCTCCAGTCTTTTCTTGGTACTCCCGCACGGATTCTTCGACTGCCTCCGGTGAGGAATGCGTTGCTTTTGCCCACCAGCGCTGGAATTGCTCTGTGATCTCGTTTTGGTCTTTATCAAACGCCAAATTGCGTGTTCGCAGTAGGGCCACAAACAGGGCGAGAATCGCACGGTCCTCACCTTCCCACGTCAGGTTCTTCTTATCCAGCTTTTCGATGATGCGCTTCATGGGTCCTTCGACCGTGTTCGCCATCAACATTTCGACTGCATCCGTTTTTTGTCCGTCAGGACCAAGGATTGTGTAGAAGTCCTTTTTCACCGCCGTGTTTATGACGCCTTGGTGCAAGTATGAATTCTTCTGCCGATCAAAGACCCACACGAGATCGGCTTCATCAGCGAAGCCTCGGAGATACATCTGCGGAAGGTAATGATGGCGGCGCGACAGCTTTTTCGGATTGGTCTCGGGCATCTCGGATTGGCTACACCACCTGACTCACAATCACGGACAAACGCCACGAACGAGCGCACAGACGACCAGTTCAATCTGCACCGCCTAGTGTACCTTCGATACCCGTTTCGTGGTTCGCACTAATATTATTTGAACACCGGACCACTCGGATTGCTCGTCGGAGTTGAGCGTGCCGGAAGAGATAGACTGTTCCCCATGAGCATTGTCACTGGCATGACCGGCCTCAAGGCAGCAGCAGACCTAACGAGGATGCTACGGGATGGCCTGAAGTC